>JAGLKS010000022.1 GCA_023140905.1 Alphaproteobacteria bacterium
AAGCAGATAGAATGCTTGATATGGGATTTATTCCTGATATTGAGAAAATATGTTCACTATTACCTTTAATGCGCCAAACGTTACTATTCTCAGCAACAATGCCTCCGGAAATTAAGCTTTTAACCAAGAAGTTTCTTAGTAATCCCAAAGAAATTATTGTAACTCCATCAGCGTCTACAGCAGATACAGTAGAACAATTTTATATAAAAACAACACCAAGGAAAAAGAACGACACACTTGAAACGATTCTCAAGAAAGAAGACGTCAAAAACGCTTTTATTTTTTGCAATCGTAAACGTGATGTCGACTCATTGAGTAAATGGTTGAAAAATAGGGGACATAATGCTCAGGCTATGCACGGAGATCTTGTGCAATCAAAGCGAATGGAAACGCTTGATAGCTTCAAAGAAGGAAAAATTACATTGCTTGTATGTAGCGATGTTGCTGCCCGTGGTATTGATGTTGATGATGTTTCTCATGTTATTAACTACGATGTTCCGATAAATCCAGATGATTATATACACCGTATTGGCAGAACAGGTCGCGCCAAACACAAAGGTCAAGCATGGATGCTGGTAACAAAATATGATGAAAAGCAATTAACTGCAGTAGAACAACGTATTGCCCAATCTATTTCATGTGTTGAATTATCTGATAATGAGACTAAAGCTCACGATAAAAAACGCTCAAATTGCAGTAAAGACAAAGAATTTAAAGAAAAAATAACTAAGAAAGATTCAAATCCTTATGCTTCAAAGGTCACACGCCCTTGTAAGAAAAAGGACACAGACCAAGCAAATTTTACCGGATTTGGCAATGAAGTTCCTTCTTTTTTCAAAAATTTATAATAAACCTAAAAATTGAATTTAATTCCTGTGAGTATGTTTTTCCAGTTTATGGTGCAATCTCTTGACTTTCTATCCATTAAAGCCAAAAATTAAAAATTGTGAGTTTTCCAGTGCATTTTTTCTGGGAAAGTTTGTTTAAGTAAAAAGTTATCTTTTAGTAAAGTTGTTTACAATGTTCAAAACTAAATCTTATTTTCTTGCGACGATCTTTTTTTGTGGTGTTTTGGTTCAAGGTGCTGATGGCGGTTTTTCCTTTTTATCAAGGGAAAACGCATTAGGAATGAAACGGGCCTATGCTTCTGTTGGTACAAAAATATCCGGTGATGCTGTCGATTTACAAGCAGACAAGCTTGAACATAATCAGAATGGACAAAGTATTACCGCAACAGGTGATGTCATTTTAAAGCAAAGTGGAAAAACCGTTAAAGCAGATAAAATTATTTATAATCTGCAAGAAGATACAGTTATTGCTACGGGGCATGTTGTTTTTACCGATGTAAATGGTGACCGTCACTATGCAGATCGATTTGAATTCAATAATGCGCTGAAAAACGGTTTTATTGAAGAAATGAAAAGCTTCTTGGCTGATGGTTCACGGTTTATAGCTTCAAGTGGGCAACATGTAGCAGGAAACAAAACTATTATGACGGATGCCCGTTATACACCATGTGAAGTATGTGAAGCGAATCCTGAAGCTGAGCCATTATGGCAAATCCGAGCTTCTGAAGTAGAACATGATAAAGACTCTAAAATGATCAGTTACCATAACGCCCGCTTTGAAATAAAAGGTGTTCCTGTAGCTTATATGCCTTATTTTTCACATCCTGATGGTAGTGTAAAAAGAAAAAGCGGATTTCTAGCTCCTACAGCCGGTTACAACAGTGATCTTGGAGCTTTTGTAGAGGAAAGCTATTATTGGTCTATAGCACCTGATAAAGACCTTACATTTGGAATAATGGCAATGAGCCAGAAAGCACCTTTAGTAAAAACAGAATGGCGGCAACGTTGGGAGAATGCTTCTCTTAAGGCGATTGGCAGTTTGACTTATTCTGAGCGCACAGATGACGAAGCAGGCGTAGAAATTGATCGCGATGAAGAATTGCGTGGGCACCTGAAAACTAAAGCTTTATGGGATATCAATAACAAGTGGCGCAGTGGGGCAAATATCTACCTTGCTTCTGATGAGCAATATTTACGGCAATATGATTTTGATGATCAAGATGTTTTAGAAAATGAATTATATGTAGAACGTTTCTCTGGTCGTAATTATGCTGCTGGACGGTTATTAGCATTCAAAGATGTGCGTGTAGACGAAGAACGTGACGAAGATCAGCCTAATATCTTGCCTGAAATAGAAGCTAATTTTATTGGTGAACCAAACAGCATGCCTATTATTGGTGGTCGTTGGAATGCTAATACCTCTATTATTGGCCTTGTTCGTGATAATGATGCGCAAGATGTAACAAGGGGACATGTTGAACTGGGGTGGCAACGTAAACTTGTTTCTCAGACAGGGTTTATAACGATACTTGATGCTAGCATGCAAGGAAGTATTTACAATGTAAACGACAGAACTGGCTATAAAACAAATAGCTTGATTAAAGGAAACTCAACAGAAAATAGAGCCTTTGCCTATATCAACGCAGAAACAAGCTATCCATTGGTTAAAACCTATAAAAAAAATCAAGCTGTTATAGAGCCAGTTGTTTCTGTCATGTTGGCACCTGATATTGATACAAACAATATTCCAAATGAAGATAGTCAAGATGTCCAGATTGATGCTTTGGGCTTGTTTGAGGCTGACCGTTTTCCTGGAATTGATGGTGTAGAAGATCAATCCCATATTACCTATGGCATGCGAACAGGTCTATATGATGCTGCGGGAAGTTACGGTGATATCTTTATAGGTCAAAGCTATCAGTTTGATGAAAATGCCAATATTTTCTCATCTGGGTCTGGTCTGGATGAGCAAAGCTCGGATATTGTAGGGGAGGTTCGTGCCAACTATAAAAATGATTATACACTAGATTATCGTTTTCAGTTAGATAATGACTCGTTGGCCTCACAGCGTCATGAAATCGATGCAACAGCACATATCGCAAAACTTAGTCTTTCATCACGTTATCTATTTGCTAAAGCAATAGAAAATCTTGACGACGAAGAAACTCGTGAACAAGTTTACAGCGGAGCATCATATTATATTGATGATAAATGGCGTGTATATGGTGGAGCACGCCATGATTTGGGCGATAATCCCGGTTTGCGTAAAGCGAATCTAGGTGTGGTATATACAGGGCAGTGTATTTCATGGTCTTTGGCTGGAGAAAGAACCTTAACGGATGACTCCTCCGGTGATAGTGGTGCTGAAATATTTTTACGTGTTGGATTTAAAAACTTAGGTGAGCTACAAACATCAGGCGTTCAACTTGGCAGAAATAGCGAATAAAAAATAAAATGTCACATTTTATGAAATTGGGTAAAAACAGGCCGAAAAAACAAATACAAGAAACAATAAATTCAATTTGAGGAAATATCACTTATGGACTTTTTTGCAAATCCTGCTGTTCATATGTGGTTCATGCTTGTTTTAACCGGAGCTGCGGTCTTTTCTTTCATAAAAGAAAAACTCTCTATGGAAGTAACAAGTATTGTTTTAGTAACTGTGTTGCTTTTATACGGTCAGTTTTTTCCAATATTTGACGAAATGGGGGAAAACCAGCTTAATGCACAATCTATTCTTTCTGGTTTTTCGAATTCCTCTCTCATCGCTGTTCTAGCGCTTTTAGTTATGGGGCAGGGGATGATCCATACCGATTCTTTGCGCTTTTTAACATCACTTTTTGTTTTCAAAGAAAACAAATTTGCTTGGCTATCAATTATCCTAATTCTTGTTTTTGTCATGGTCTTAAGCGCCTTTATGAATAATACACCGCTTGTTATCATCGCAATCCCCGTTATTCAAACAGTGCTTCATACAATAAATACACCGGCAAGCCGTGTCATGATGCCCCTTAGTTTTGTAGCTATATTAGGCGGAATGACAACGCTGGTAGGTTCTTCGACCAATCTTCTTGTTTCATCAACAATGGTAGAGTTAGGGCATGATCCATTTGAATTTTTTGATCTAACCGTTCCGGGAATAATTATGGCATCGATCGGCTTTATATATGTTTTGCTCGTGCTGCCACGAATATTACCTCACCGTGCATCAATTAAGGAAGAACTTGTTGGAGATAAGACAGAATTTGTTGCTGAATTGGATATAGCGGAGGATAGCAAGCTTGTTGGAGATATAGCTGAAGACGGGAGTTTTCCGTCTCTTAAAGGGGTTAGTGTCAAATTAATTCAACGTAAAGGACAGCTTGTTCTGCCTCCTTTCTCCAATCACACTATTCAAAGTGGCGACATCCTGATTATTACAGCTACACGCCATATTTTAGCTGGATTACTAAATAAATATCCGGGTTATTTATTATCAGACGAAGAAGCTGAACTTATTCACGGATCAGGAGTAAATAATATAAATGATGAAATAAACAGCACAGACAGTTCTATTCTTGAAAGTGTGGAAACACGTGTTTTGGCTAAAGTTATGATTACACCAGCTTCAAATATTATCGATATGTCTATCGATAATACAGGGTTCCATAAGCGATTCGGTGTTATAGTCTTAGGGATACAACGTCGTGCAAAGGTTGTTCGTAGACGTTTAGGCCGTGTTCGCCTTGAAGCTGGAGATGTTTTATTAGTCGTAGGCCCACATAGTCGTATTAACAACTTACGTCAGAATTCTGATTTCATTGTATTATCAGGCTCTAAAAAAGATCTTCCTGTGCCAAATAAAGCACCACTGGCCCTTTCTATATTTTTAGTAACAATTGCTAGTGCTGCTACAGGGTTTCTTTCCATTCCTGTCGCAGCATTTAGTGGCGCTGTAACTATGATAGGAACAAGGTGCCTTAACATCCGTCAGGCTACACGCGCAATAGATAGAAGAATTTTCTTGCTCGTAGGATCTATGCTTGCTTTAGGTCTAGCTTTGCAAGTTACAGGAGGAGCGGAATTTATCGCAAATCTAATTTTATCTGCTCCACATGGAAATTCACCGCTATTTGTAGCAGCGTTGCTGTTTCTAATTGTTGCACTAGCGACTAATATTTTAACAAATAACGCATGTGCTATCTTATTCACTCCAATAGCATTAAACATAGCAAGTGAAATGGAAGCCATCGAAAGCATAACATTTGACTTGTCGTATATTTTTGTTCTTTCGGTTGTATTTGGCGCGAATTGCTCTTTTGCTTCACCAATAGGCTATCAGACAAATTTATTGATTATGGGACCGGGGCAATATAAATTCCGTGATTTTATAAAAGCAGGAACACCCCTTGTTCTTATAATCTGGATTACGTATATTTTTATTGCAAAATATTATTTTGGTCTGTCGTAAATAAGATAGATAATCTGCATACGATCCAAATAGATTTGGACACAAAACAAGGCACAAACAAGCGACAAAAGGTAAATGGCTATTTCATACTACAACCCCACTGATAGGTATCCTCAACGTGCAGCAAAACGTATGACGTACGCTCTTGGTTTTTGCTTCCTATTTGCTACCATTTTTGGTTTTGGTTTCTGGTTGGGAGGAATACGTTCACAGCAAAATATGTATATTCTGCAGGAAGAAAAGCGGGTTATTAGCGAAGAACGTAATCACGTTCAGGCTGAGATGACAAAAATGCGTGCAGAATCTCAGACTGCAAAAGTTCGTCTTGAGCAACTGAAAGCCAATTACGATGAATTATTGGGCGGTGGCGCAATGAAAGATCTGGTTTCTCTTATGCGCCTGCAAATCGATCAGGGCGTAGATGTAAAACGGATACAGTCTGTCCTTTTATCTGCACGCCCTCCACAAAATTGCAGTGTTCCTAAAACTAAAAGATTTGTTGTTGATACGCCTGTATATACCGGTCCGACCAGTCGTGCAGTTCTTCCCGGCAATGTCATTGTTGTTACAGCAAACGGTATGTCTGCGCAAAATACACAAGGACGTAAAGAGGCATGGTTTGATCCGGGGCAACCTATTAAGATGACTTTCGAAGTAAAAGACGGAAAGACAGAAACCAAAAAAGGTATTCTGCCTATTTATCACACGGTTGTTTACGGAAATAAAGAATACAGATTTACAGCTACAGTAGGGGATAAATCTTTTATACAGCTTACATACGATTACTGCGATTATCCGTAAGTTATTATTGTTTCTGCGTCAGAGCTTTGAACAAAAGAGAAATTGGTGTTTCAATTTGTAAATTAACATCTACAGGTTTTTTATGTTTAATGTCTGGATTGGTTCCACGCGCACTTATTGTCACCATAATGCGATCGTTTAAATCTCCATCAAAACGAACTTCAAAAAATTCATAATGAAAATTCTGTAAGGCCTGACGTAGAATAATGTCTTCAGAAGAAGAATCTGGAAATAGTCCCACAACCACAGTTTCAGGAAGATGAATAACACCCTCATCCTGACTTTGTAGTAAGCCTCCAGTAACCTGTACACCGTTATCTTTTATAGCAAAGGGAATAATACCGGCTAATGCTCCATTTATTGAAATTCCTGCCAGATTGGCATCACGCGTTAATTTTGCCAAATTAATATCAGAAACATTTAATACATTTTGTCTATGAATTTCTCCATCTTGAATAAAAGATGTTTGAGTCTCTATTTTTCCATCATAAATTTCCAGACTTAATTTCCCCAAAAGTGGTGTTTTGGCATCGTTTAAACTAATGGAAATAACACCATTCTGCTTAATATTGTTTTTGAGAGGAAAGGTAAAATCCAGCGTATGAATTTTATCTTTCTGGTCAGAGTGATTGCCTCCCAGAAAAACAACACCATGAATATCAGGAATTTCAATAGATCCAAAATCTATAATTCCGTCTTGAATAGTTGTGTGTGCAATCCATAAGAAAATAGGACTACTAGCATAATCACGAAGAGTGAAATTCCCCAAAGTAGCAAGATCAAAACGTGTTTTATCCGTGGTTTCCGGTTTTGGGCAAAACGTAGTTTTATCTATCTTAATGCTTCCAATCAAATTATCAGGATCTTCCGGGATATTATGATACTCGCCTTTTAAAAGCACTGTTGGTTTTTCAAATTTTATCTCAAAACTTCCTTCAATATTCTTTTCCGGGTTACTAAGAGTATTTTCAATAACAATATTGGGAGATCTCATATCAAGAAACATTTTTGGAATATACGCATTTACAGATAGTTTTTTATTGCGCCCCAAGAAGTTTTGAAGATCATACAGAGAATTTGGCGTAATATATATTTTCGAGTGTTGCGTGTTCTTTTTATCTGCACTTTCTGTATTTATAGTGGATGTACGGATAATATTACTGCGCCACATAATTCCTTCTGGTCCAAAGGTCTTTCCTTCAAGCTCATAATGTTGTTTTGTATTATTAAATTCTGTTTTAACAAGGACATTGCTCAAAGGAAGATTATACCATTGCAGCGAAGAAATTTGGGCTGTTCCATTAAATAAGAAAGGAGTAGTAGAGCTTTTTGAATAAGTGCCTTCAATTGTTCCGTTACCACGTTTAATATTAATATGTTGCAGATTAACAGAAAGATTCTCAAAGTCGGTTTTAAAATCAATTGATTCATTTTCAGAGAGTGTCGCTTCTAATTTTGACGAAAAACCAAGCCTGTTTTGTTTACTCATTACACGAGCTTTTACAGAAACTTCCCCCGATTTATGGATGAGAATTTGTCCATCACCGCGAAATTTTACACCGCCAAACATATCCGAAAACAAATCTAATGATGCAGACTCAATAGTAATTTTTCTTGCTGGGAAACTTTGTAGATTTTTCACAAATTGTGCATTGTCTTTCCATCCGACGATAATAGGAAATAAATTGTCTGATAATTCTCCTGTTAGCTTAAGCTTGCGTACAATAATATCTTGCCCATGGTGTGATGCAGTTAAGAATTTTAATAACGAAAAGTGGATTTCCAATTCATCAATAGTACTGAATTGCTCTTGGTCCAGAGCAATATCTGTCATGATGATACGATTATTTTTATGTATAAGCGTACCGAAAGTAGGGTTCTCGAATCCAAAGCGATTGAAGCTGCTAATAATAGTTTGTTCTACTTTCGCAGGAACATAGACGAAGTAAGCATATGCACCAACAGCACAAATTGCGACAAAACTTAGTATTAGAAAAATAGCAAATAACTGCTTCATATTATCACGTTATAACAAAGGAACATCTTATAAAATACTAGACGTCGATATCTTCGACAAACTGTGCATTATCTTGAATAAACTGATAACGAGCTTCAGCATTTCTCCCCATAAGCCGCTTTACTAGATCATCAATATCATTATGACTTTGTTGCATAATGTCATGTGCATCATCTACCGATATTTCTTCTAGATTAATACCCAGAGCAGCCATTGCGTCAGGCAGTGTAACCCGCAAAAGAATCCTGGACTTAGGAGCCATTGTTGTCTCTTTTAATTGCGCAGCAGGCATTTCACCCAACCCTTTAAAACGCGAGACATCAACTTTGCTTTTTCCTTTAAATGTTGTTTTCATAAGCTCTTCTCTATGCTCATCGTCACGAGCATAAGCACTAAGCGTGCCACTAACCAGACGGTAAAGTGGCGGCTGTGCAATATAAAGATGTCCCAACTCAATAAGTGGTTTCATTTGAGCATAAAAGAATGTAACCAGAAGTGAGGCAATGTGAGCCCCGTCAACGTCAGCATCTGTCATAATAATGACACGTTCATAACGCAGCTTATCAATATCAAACTCTTTGCCACAGCCACATCCCAGAGCCTGAATTAAATCCTGAATTTCCTGATTTGCACGAATTTTGGTGTTTGATGCACTAACAACATTAAGGATTTTCCCCCGCAAGGGTAAAATTGCCTGAGTTTCACGGTTGCGGCCTTGTTTTGCAGAACCTCCCGCACTATCTCCCTCAACAATAAATAACTCAGTGTCATTAGAAGCTGTACGGCTACAATCTGCAAGCTTGCCGGGTAAACGTAGTTTTTGTGTTGCGCTTTTGCGAGATGTCTCACGTTTTTCTTTACGACGTTGCCGATCTTCCGCTTTTTCAATCATGGAGTTAAGTAGTTTTGTACTTGCTGCCGGATTTTGAGAAAGCCACAAATCAAAGAGATCTTTAATAGCGTTATCAACTAACCGTGACACATTATTGTTAACAAGCCTTTCTTTTGTTTGCCCTTGAAATTGAGGATCCTTAACAAAGACGGACAGTAAAATAGCAGCACCAGACATAATGTCGTCATTCGTAATCATAGAAACACGGCGGCTTCCTGTCATCTCCCCATAACCACGTAAGCTTTTTGATAATGCTAAACGCAAACCATTTTCATGAGTTCCTCCTGATGGCGTAGGAACAGTATTACAATAAGATTGAATAAAACCATCGCCATATTCTTGCCATTGAATAGCATATTCTACATGCCCGGCCCCTTTAGGGAATTTAATAGTGCCATGAAATGCATTTGGCGTTAGTGTTCGTTTATCTTTGAGTTTTATTTCAAGATAATCCAAAAGCCCATTAGGAAATTTGAATACAGCTTCGCTAGGAATATTACTATCGGATTTTAACAATTCCGGGTTGCATTTCCAACGGATTTCTACACCGGAAAATAAAAAAGCTTTGGATCGCAACATCTGATATAGCCATGATGGTCTAAAACCGATATCAGTACCAAATATCTCAGGATCAGGATGAAAACAAATACTGGTTCCACGGCGATTATGAACAGTGCCCAAATCTTCAAGATCTGAAAGAGGCAATCCACGGGAAAAGCTTTGTTTATATAGTTTTTTATCACGTGCGATTTCTATCCATAAAT
>JAGLKS010000220.1 GCA_023140905.1 Alphaproteobacteria bacterium
GAACTAAATCCCTACGGGATAGCTTACTTCAAAAGTAGCAATAATAATAAAGAGTTATTATTTAAACGTATCAATAAATATTTAACCTTAAATTTTATTGATATGAGAAAAAAAACAGGATTAACAATTGTGGAACGTGCAAAAATTGCAGTTTCCGGATTTGAAAAAGTTGAAAAGAAACTTGAACAGCAAGTTACTTTACGTGGACAAAGCCAAAGTACACTTAACAATTACATTCGTAGAATAGCTATTATATCATTACACTTTGGCAAGTTACCGGAGCAAATTGATGAAGATGAGATTAACGAATATCTGGCAGCTCTTGCCCGTGATCCAAAATCACCATCACGAAGCGGTTTCAAGCATATGGTTTATGGATTGAGATACTATTACCGGTTACTTGGAATGAATAGGCAAGCCATAGCATTACCTTCGTTAAAAAAAGATGCTAAACTGCCTGTAATATTAAACCGACAGGAATTAAAAGAGTTGTTTCGTACACCAGCATTGCTTAAACAGCGTATTGTACTCACACTTATCTATTCAGCCGGATTACGTGGACAGGAAGTTATAAACCTAAAAATATCGGATGTTGATTTTGAGAGAATGACCATTCATATTCGTCAAAGTAAATACAAAAAAGACCGAATTATTCCTCTTTCGCCAACAATGGCAAAGGGACTGAAAAAATATCTCAAAGCTGAGAACCCATATATTTGGCTATTTAATGGGAAAGAACACGATGGAAGATACAGTGTTAGAGGCCTTTCGTGGGTAATGCGTGAAAATCTTAAAAAAACATCTATCACAAAAGATGTAAACCTGCATTCGCTCCGTCACAGCTATGCCACACATTTGCTCGAAGAGGGACTCAATATTGTAACACTCAAAGAATTGTTGGGCCATGCCGAAATTACTACAACAATGATTTATTTACACGTGGCCCAATGCAAACACATTAAACCTCATAGTCCGCTCGATAGCTTATATTCACAAAAATAGTAAGAACTAAATTTGAGCTGGCTGATGTGATTTACCGGTTCGGTAAGCAATTGATTGAAAAACAACAACTTTCGCCTCAGCAGGTTAAAGTATTGAATAATATTGTGCAATGTCGTACAGCTTCTTTAGGCGGACACAAAGAGGCTTGCGATTACTGTGGTGAAATACGTTACAGCTATAACAGTTGTGGTGACAGACATTGTCCAAAATGTCAGAGTACAAAACAGGCAATATGGGTTGAAGAGCTAATAGAGACAACATTACCAGTAAAACATTATCATATAATTTTTACCGTTCCACATAGTCTGAATGATATTTGTTTGTGGAATGATAAACTGTATTACAAAATACTTTTTAATGCTGTGTGGAAAACACTGCATAGTTTTGGATATACTCACTATGGTGTTGAATCCGGTGCTGTTGCTGTTCTTCACTCCTGGGGACAGAATTTATCTATACATCCACATATTCATTGTATTGTGCCGGCTGCCGGGTATTCCTTAAAAGGAGAGTGGAAAAATCTTGACAAGTATGAAAATTATCTATATCCGGTACATCAACTTAGTAGTACTTTTAAGGGTAAATTTCTTGATAGTTTGAAACGTAAACTCAAGAAAGTTGATATGCCTGGTGGATTTAATTCTCAGATTCAAAAAGCATATAACACTAAGTGGGTTGTTAATAGCTAACCATCATTTGCCAAAGCTGATCATGTGATACGTTATTTAGGACAATATACTCATCGAGTGGCTATTACCAATCAGCGAATACTAAACATTACGGATACTCATGTTACATTTATTGCAAAGGATTATCGCGACCATGCTCTAAAGAAACCGGTAACTCTTGAAGGTGTGGAGTTTTTAAGACGTTTCTGTATGCACATACTACCTCTGGGATTTGTACGAATTAGACGTTATGGAATTTATAATCATACTACAAAGCGGAATCTGCAATTGCAGTTCAAACCTGAGGAGAAACCTGATATTGAACAAACAATAGTGTCAAAGGAAAGGAGAAAAGAGATTTATTCCGAACGTATTAAGCGACTCACAGGATTTGACATTGGCCTATGTCCCTGTTGTAAAAAAGGAAAAATGGTAGTTATTGGCGACTTACCTCGTGATAGAGCTCCACCAGGTCATTTGCCAACTATTCTTTTTTCAA
>JAGLKS010000221.1 GCA_023140905.1 Alphaproteobacteria bacterium
CATCGTTGTAGGGGTTACCGATGATTTAACCGATAAAGTGAGCGCGGTTGATCTAGTGCGCGTTGGCTCAGAAGCTCTAGGCGGAAAAGGAGGAGGAGGCCGTCCTGATATGGCTCAGGCTGGTGGCCCAGATGAATCTGCCGCTCCTAAAGCCGTAGCCGCAATTGAAAATAAATTGGCTGGTTAAACAAAGTGAACCTCCGCCAGCTTACGCAGGCGGTTTCACTCTAATTCAAGCTGCGCTTGGCCACAATCTTCCTGTCCTTGGTTTTCTATGTAGCGGCGAATACTCCTGCGTTACCCGGATCGTTACCCGGATCGTTAGACCATTATAAAGAGACCCCATTGACAGAGTTGAAGCAAATAGCAAATGATTGTAAAACAGATTTTCTTGCTATGTCTGCGCTACGATCAATAGTTCGTGGGTGGCTTAAAATGAGGCCAATGCAAGATATAAGTAAAAAACAGAAGATTTGTGATGCTGTTGGTATTAGTTTAAAAACACCGCGCTTAACAGATAACAAACACCAAGCAAAAAAGTAATCAAACACTTGCCATTTTTGCCGATAACAAGTAAGAATATGCACGTCTTTTAAAGGCTTATAGGGGTATAGCTCAGTTGGTAGAGCAACGGATTCCAAAACCGAAGGTCTGTTTTGTGAATTCCCCTGATATGAATTCCTCATATCCCTTACCCCACAACATTTTCCATGAATTGATTGCTACTGTTATGATCGCTTTTTTGCGCCTGCTTTTTGCCCGCGGGTAACGCAGGGGTAACGAGATGGGGTTTTTGGTGTTATTTATTGAGCTTTCCCGTTTTGTCTGTAAACACAAAGCGAGTGTAGAAAAAGCTTAAACCCAATAACGATAGCCCAAGGCCAAGGAAAGAGAAGACACGAAATAGTCCTTCCAGCTCTGATGCATCGTGGAGAAACACTTTTCCTACAGTCAAGATCATGATGGCCAAAGAAGCATAGCGGATCATCTTGTCTTTCTTCCATACACCTAGTCCAAGCAGGCAAAGTCCTAGTAACAGCCAAGCCACAGAATATGCGTAAGTTTCTGCATTGCTTGTCACTCCGACATCTAGGTATGCACCGTGGAAGATGAACCTGATATTCAGACTGAGCCATGTAAAAACGAACAGCAAAATAGATAGGCCAGAATAATTACATATTTTTTTCATGTTGGTATATGAAAGCTCTTTATTGGCAAACCATGCCCACAGAATTGGGACACCGAAAGCCAAAGCAAGTTCATTTGCAAGGAAGATGCCGCGTATTTCCTGATGCGTCCAAAGCGGATTATGCATGATGATATCAAAATAGATAACGCGGAATAAAGCCACAACGCAAAGACCTGCACCTCCCCATGAGAAGGCAATTCTTTCAAAACGTCGCCCTGCATAAAGGCAGGCAATGCCATAGACAAACAAGATATTCGTCATGATATTGCGTTCAAAGAAGCTCGCATTTTTGAACATAACCTCATCTGCTGCATGAAAAGCATGGCGGTTGAGGTAATATCCCATAACGGCAACAAGGCCTAAGCTGGCAAGCTCCAGAACGCGAACAAAACTGCCATCTTTGTCACGTCGCAAGAAGTAAGTTGCACCAATGAACATGGCTGCTGGCAAACCTAACTGGAATAGTGGCCAATCGACTATCGGCACAGAAGTTTGCAGTGGTAGCTTAATTTCAACAAGGCTGTAGGCAGTGAGCTGCACAAGTAAAAGAGCTTGCGGAATAAGTAAAAAGCCAAATACACCAGCAAGCATCATTGCTATTTGCCTCAGCGCTACAATAGGCACACGCGTTGCAACCCACGTTGTGGCTAAAACCTGTGTTGCGATAGCTACAGAAAGAAACTCGTATTTAAGTTCAATCGTCAGGGCAAGGGTAACAAAAGTTGTTACAAGCAATGATGAAATGCCCAAAACATTATCCTTCTCAGATGTTCCTTCTTCAAAAAAGGTTATTGATTTTTTAGTTATATGGATAAATAGCCCGGCAAGTACGAGCGCTATACTGCCCCAAAGGAAGAATATCTCTGTGTAGAAAAAAGGTACGTTTTCATAAAATGAAAGCGTGTCTGTAAATCTAACAGGAAGGTCTGTTTCTGGATTGAATTTACTTAGTTTGAAGAAAGCGAGAAGATAGTAGCCAATCGCTGTGGCAGCGCTCAAACCAACCCAACGCGATGGCTCAGAGCTCTTCCATGTAATTAAGTACGCACACCCCATATAAAGGGTCGCAAATATGCATAGAACAAGACCAAACTCATTGATACTTGGTCCACCCCAAGCCACTAACATAACGGCATTTACGGCCATAAGAACCCAAGGCACGAACCCATATATACTGCTTTTGATATAGGCCATGATAATACCACCTAAGGCCAAAACACCAAAGAGTGCCCACTCCATAAAGCCAAAGCCGGAATGAGCGGTAATGGTTCCCATTAGGATGATAGCTCCGGCAAGGCTAAGGTAATTCAAAATATTACATTTGTTTATTGTGACGTCAGAAAAGGATGGATTCTCTTCAATATCATTACGTGAGCCGATGACAATGGTTCCACTAACTGCAAGTAGGAATAGTCCTACCCAAACCGTATCGCCGGGCACGAAACTTTCTGCGATCCAGTAAACAACCCATAGAAAAGTGCCTATGACGGCTGGCAAAGAAAGCCCCCACCAACGCTTTTGCTTAATCACTGCCATCAGTCCGGCAAAAATAACATAGAGATATAAAAACAATATCGGAGTAGGAATATCACCGTTATGGGCTAGCAATGCGGGTGTTATAAAGCCAGCGACCAGACCGAGTAATGCTATTGGAGCGCCATGACGCAGGGATAAATTAACAGCTATCCCCGTTACAACGGTCATCCCCGCTAATCCGGCTAAATTAGGCAAGAAGTGATAGAGACTGGTGGCCGCAAATATAGAAACATATAACGTTGCTATACCAGCACCAGAAAGCGATTGCGCAATGCGCACACCATTTGCAATGTTACCCTTCTCCCTGATCCAGCGAGCGGCGAAAAGAAATACGCAGCCCAATGTTCCGCCCATAAATACGCGCACAGCAGGATTGAGCAAACTATTATCAATCGAGTATTTAACTAGATAAAATGCGCCAAGAGCCAATGCTATTCCACCAACCCAAACAGGAAGGCGCGCACCAATCTGTTGCTCAAAGTTGAATTTTGGTTTTGGCGCTAGGGCTGGTTTGATTATAGCTGGTTCAGGTCTACGAGCCTCTATGTATTTTTCAGGTAGTTCTTCTTGGATAGCTTCGGTCTCAGCTTTTGCCGCTATTGTTTGAGGTTGCAGCTCTTGGGGGCTTTCTCGCTCGCCTGAAAGCGCTTTGACCTTAGCTTTGAGAAGATCAACTTCCCGCCTTAATGAATAAAACCTGCTTCGATTGACCCACGGAAGGATAATTGTTGTTGGAATAAGAAAAAGGAGGATGAGTCCAAGAAGGCCTATAATTTCCATAAAAAACACCTGCTATTTGTAACTATCTTCACGAGAGAATATCCCGCACCAATAATAACTTACTGTTTTTTATGAGTATTACAAATACATATTTTCATGGAAAAATGGCAGGGGCGCCAGGACTTGAACCCGGGACCGCCGGATTTGGAATCCGATGCTCTACCAACTGAGCTACACCCCTACGTGCCTTTGATAAGACGAGCTATTCTTACTTGTTCTTGAAGGAAATGGCAAGTGTTTGATTACTTTTTTGCTTGGCGTTTGTTCTCTATTAAGCGCGGTGTTTTTAAACTAAT
>JAGLKS010000222.1 GCA_023140905.1 Alphaproteobacteria bacterium
TATCCAGACATTGTTTGGAAAAATCCATCAGTATTGAATCATAGTGCAAACTAAAATTCTCAAAACGTTGTGCATCTGTAGCAAATAGATTGCTAATGGATTGATGGCGCATTTTATCGGCGCGCTTTTCCAAAGCAGCCCATTCAGGCAGATCACTTCGCAAAGAAGGAAGAGCTTCGCAATCAGTATAATCAAAAGGTTTATGTTGTGTTATCCGTGACATGGTTTTTATCTACTTAACATTAGGGAGTTCGGTCATTATATTTACACCAATACTTTTTCCCGCTATGCCTGTAAGAGCTGGTGGGTTGCCCACCATAATGGTTGTCATTTTCTCTATGTCAAGTAGACGTTTTGAAATAGCTTCAATATTATCAATATTTACGGCATTAATTTTATTTTCGCGATTATCGAGATAATCTATAGGCAAATAATCAAGCTGCAAAGATAGTAAAATTTTGGCAATAGAATTTGTTGATGTCAAAGAAAGGGGCAGTGAGCCGATAATATAAGATTTGGCTTCAGCCAGTTCTTTTTCACTAACCGGAGTGTTTCTCATTTTATCCCATTCTTTATAAATCAAATCCAGCATCTCCGGTACGTTATTATTAGCTGTAGATGTTGAGATATTCAAAAGGTCAGCTTCATCATATTGGCGGAAATACGTGTATATGCCATAGGTTAGCCCCCGTTTTTCACGTATTTCTTCCATTAGGCGGGAACCAAACCCTGAGGCTCCGAGAATGAAATTCATCAAATAAGCACTATAAAAAGCTTCATCCTGACGGCTAATGCCTTCTTGTGCTATTTCTATAATTGTTTGCGGAATATTCTGCTTATAGAGGTAAGTTTTTCCGGCATTTCTAAGTGGGTGTTTTTCCGGTGCATTAGGTTCAATAACCGGAAGAGAGGCAAATATTTCTTCTAAACGTTGTTTTAATTCATCAGCTGTAATATCTCCGGCAACACCAATCACGAGCTGATTTTTCCCTAAAGTTTTATGAAATGCGCGTAAATCATCAGTTGTGATCTTTTCCAAAGAAGATATCGTTCCACCGCTATTCATGGCGTAGCTATGGCCTTCAAATATGCGATCATTTTGCAATCGTGCAGCAATCCAATGCGGATCAGATAAAGATGAGCGTATGCGGCTTTGATTAGCTATGCGCATACGTTCCAATGGTTTTTCATCAAAGCGTGGTTGCGTTAGAGCAAGGGCTAAAAGCCTAAAAGCATCATCTTTATTTTGTGTTAGCGTTTTCAAAACTCCGTTAAAATGATCGCGACTAACGCTAAAAGATAATGCAATGGATTTGTCTTGTAGTGTTTTCTGAAAAGCCTGAGCATTCATATTGCCTGCGCCTTCATCCATTGTGTTGGAAACCAGCCGGGCCAGTCCTTGTTTATCTAAAGGGTCATTTTTTGCTCCAGCGCCCCGGAAAGAATAATTCATAGCAATAATGGGCAAACTATGATCTTCAACTAACCATGCGTTAATTTCGCTATTTGTAGTAATATGTTGGATATTGAGAAATTCATGTGGCGCATAATTGGTGCCTGACTGTCTCAAATAAGAGCTCAACGCTAATAATCCAAGGCTTACGAATACAATAATAAAAAGAAAATATATAATCCGGCGGGAGAAAAAAGGTTGATCGGTTGGCATGATTATTCTTCTCCTTTTTCATCTTTTCTTGCATTTTTATTATGGTCGTTTTTGGGAAGCAAAATTCCTTCAACAGGTGGTGTATACGTCAGTTTATCAGGATTAAGATAGAGCTGTGCAACGTCTTGAACATCTTGAACTGTAACAGCACTGATTTTCTCAGGCCAGCTTTCAATATCATCCAGAGATGTTCCTGTAATCATGTTTCGGCCAATAATCATAGCCGGGCCGCTTAAGCTGTCACGGGCATAAATAGCACCGGTTTTTAGTCTGGTAATAGCGTCGTTGACTTCATTTTTTGTTGGGCCGTTTTGTGCCATATTCCGTAAAACTTCATCAATAGAGAGTCTCAATGAATCAATAACATCATTAGAAACAGGCGTGGCGGAAATCCCTGCGGTTCCATCATCCCATGTTGCAGAGCTGTAGTAAAACGAGATATTCGCAGCCAGTTTTTTCTCTATGACAAGTGATTTATATAAACGCCCCGTTGATGGTGCTCCGAGAATTTCTTCTAAAACTTCCAAAGCCAGCGCAGCTTTTGCATTTTGTCTGGCTCCGGGTAGGCGGTATAGACGCTGAAATAAAGATTGCTGCACGTTCTCATGTTTCATAATGATAGGATCATGTGGAGCAACAGGAGTTTGAGAAACAGCTCTTTTACGTTCGGAGATTTCTTTTCCGGCGGGTAATAAACCGTAAGTTCGTGTAGCCATCGCAACGATTTGCGGCAAAGTAACATCACCACTGACTACTAAAAGCGCATTATTAGGGACATAATATTGGTCATAAAAATGCTTAGCATCATTCCAGTTCAGCGTTTTCATTTCTTCCATCCAGCCAATTATCGGAATGCCGTAAGGATGAACGGGGAAAAGTGCTGCATTTATTTTTTCTGCTAATTGGGCGCGTGGTTTATTATCTGTGCGCTGGCGGCGTTCTTCGCAAATTACTTTATTTTCAGAGCTCACCTCTTCTTTCGGGACGTTAAGTCCCCGCATACGCGCAGCTTCTATTTTCATCATCTCTTCAAGATGTTCAACAGTGACGCTTTGGTAATAAGCTGTATAATCCTGTCCCGTAAAAGCGTTATCTTTTCCACCAATGGAACGGACAATGCGTGAGAATTCTCCCGGACCATATGAGCCAAGCTCTTGATGTTCGTGGCCTTTGAACATGAGGTGCTCAAGGAAATGAACAATCCCCGACTTTCCTTTCAATTCATCAGCCGCGCCGATTTTATACCAGATCATTTGCGTTGCAACAGGCACGCGATGATTTTCTACGACAATAATTTGCAGGCCGTTATCCAGCGTAGCGCTTTTAGCATTGAAGATTTTTTGCGCATTCGCAGGCATAGCAAAGCATAAGAAAAACCCTATGCTCAATAACAAAAAGCAGGGAAGTGTATTAAAGCTGTTTTTTTGATATATTTTTTGATACACGGGATATCCAAAATTCAGGAATAAACATAAATAGTTAAAGTATTTAAGCAGGATTAGTTAATTGTCAATCATCGGTGTTTCACCTTCAAGAACGCTTTTCCCTTCTTCAAGATTTTTCTTAATGCGCTCATATTCAGCTTTTGCGTCAACAATAGTTGCTGCTGATGTTTTTTCTCCACTAGCTAGATTAAGCAATTTCGTAGCTACCGGTTTATTACGGTCAGTCATTTTTTGTGTTTCTTGATCGACGAGGTTACGAATATTATCTGACACCTTATCCGCGCCGGATTTTTCCAGCAACACAGCTTCAATATTGTCTTTGCTTGTGCCGTTTTTTTGTGCTTGCTTCACAGTATCTTCACCAAACACAGCTTCTTTTGCTGTATTTACAGCTGTTTTCTCCTGCGGACGCTGCATCCCCGGTTGTGGTGGGAGGAGAGTAAGTGTCTTGGGAATTTCCAGCGGAGCACGTGTTCTAACTGCAAATTCGTCAGGCGCATCTTTATTAAGCCCCAATGTGTTGCGGACATCATTTGTTACATTGCTGCTACAGCTGGTTGTTATAATCAAAGAACAACCAAGAAGAGCAATGGCCAAATATCTGGAACACCATGCGTTTTTCATTATCTGTATCATCATTTCGTTTACTATTTTGTTTTTCTCAAGCTACGATATCGCCCTTTAATATTTAAATCAAAGGATAAAGAAACAATAATCAATAATCCGATTCCTGTTACAACCGCGCAATCTGCAACATTAAAAGCAGGCCAGTGATATCCATAAGCATGTATATCCAGAAAATCAATAACTGCGCCAAAGCGCAATCTGTCTATGATATTGCCAATAGCTCCACCAATAACCAGCGCATAGCCAAAAGCATAAACTGTGTGTTTTGTTCGCATAAGCCAATAGCAGAAAATTAGTGTAATTCCAAGGGCAATAGCTGTTAGAATGTATGGTCCCCAGTCACCAATCTGACTAAACATGCTAAAACTTACGCCTGTGTTCCATGCCATAACGATATTAAAAAAAGAAGTTATATGAATAGCTACGTTTTGTGTGATTTGTAGAGGGTTACTGTACCATTGAAAAAAGGAGCTGCCATTTTCACCATATAGAGCAGGGTGAATAACATGCTCCACCACCAGCCACTTACTTATCTGGTCAGCCAGAACAATAATAACAGAGACGATTAGCCACATTAGCGGCTTAATCTTGCACAAATTCCTAGAAGGGCAAGGCGTGTCCTGAGACTGATTTTCAGACGTAGAAAGCATATTTAAATTATATCCTCTGAATTTAATAAGGAGCCTCAAGGGTAGTTATTTATTTGCTACAATCAAGCCTAATTTTTTTGTATATGGATTTATTAGTAAAATCGTGGTTATCTATACGCGCAAGAGGCCCTGAGGGGCGGTAATAATTCAACAAAATCAAGATGACTACAGCGTAATGGACTATTTCGAAACTTATAAAGATCTATCCGAAAATATACGCGGCTGTGTTATCGTGATTGGCAATTTTGATGGCGTGCATCTGGGGCATAAAGCTTTGTTGGAACACGCAAAAGCTATTGCGCAGGAAAAGAACAGCAAAGTCGGGATACTGACTTTTGATCCGCATCCCCGCCAGCTTTTCCGCGCTGATGAACCTTTTCGCCGTATTATGCCTCATGCTTTAAAAATAGAACACTTAAAGCAAAGTGGTGCGGATGTTATTTTCTCTCTTCCTTTTGATTGGGAATTTGCCAGTTTACCGGCGCAAGACTTTGTACAGCAAATTTTGATTGAAGGTCTGGCAGCCAGCCACGTAGTTATTGGCCATGACTTCAAGTTTGGGCAATTACGTAAAGGAAATGCACAAACAATCAGCGCAGCAGGACTTTCTGTCAGTGCAATTGATGAAGTGACCGGCAGTGGAGAAACAGGGGAAATTTCATCCAGCCATATTCGCCAATATATTCAGGACGGCAAAATAGAACAAGCTAATGAAATTCTGGGATGGCCATGGGAAATTCGTGGGGAGATTATTAAAGGCGATCAACGTGGCCGCAAGCTTGGATATCCTACAGCTAATATGGAATTAGGTGATTCTATTCACCCGGCTTATGGCGTTTATGCATGTCTCGCCTGTCTGAGAGATGAGGCGTTTATGAATGAAGGGCATTGGTATGACTGTGTCGTCAATATCGGTATTCGTCCTATGTTTGAAGTAAAAAAGGCGCTTGTTGAGACGCATATATTTGATTTTGATCGGGATATTTATGGACAGGTTCTATGCGTTCAACCTGTGAAACGGCTGCGTGGGGAGGCTAAGTTCGATTCTCTGGAAAAACTGGTAAAGCAAATCGGAAGGGATTGCGCCGAAGCACGTAAGAGTTTACAGGGGTAATATTCTTGACAGAAAGTAAAATTATGGTAAATTGACGCCTGTTTTAAATTTGAGAGGATGTATTATGGTTTCTGCATCTGATGCATTTGGTTCATCCTGTGACGCAAAGCTACCTACAACGGATGAATTTATTACTGATCCAGGTCGTGTGTCGTGTCCTGTATTGGATACTAAGAGTATAGATTTTTCTAAGGCAGTTTGGGGTAGAAAAACAGAGACAACTTTGGTTAGGCGCGCTAAAGATGGGGAAAGTTTGGGGCAAAGTTTTGAAGGTGGTAAGGAAACGTTTGAATATGTCACAGAAGAAGGGGATGCTATTTTTGTTCATAGCCCTACTGATCAATATGTTCCACCTGCTAAAAATGGTGAAAGATTAAAGTTCGATGCTTTGGAAAAAAATGGTTATAAAATCGTTTCGGGCGATGCAGAAAATGTTCAAGTCAAAAGTCCCCCGGCACAATTGTTAGTTGGTGTTGTTACAGGACGTGTTTGTATCAAAAATGCTTGGGGACCGGAAGATAACGCGGAAAATGATCAATTTTTGTCTGCTGGAGCGACTTTAAAACGAGGTGCTGATGGTAAGGTTACGGGCATAGCCAAAGAAGGTTTTGAAAAATGGGGAATCGATGCGGATCAAACACCAGAAGATCAGGAAAATGGTGTCGATCCGATATTTACATGCTAAAAAGATATGTGGCATATTTTTTTTGATAGCAAAACAGCTCTGATACTTGATTTTTTATGAGCTAAGTACCATAGTGTCGCTTATGATAGATGCAGTATTAGCTAATAGCGCTACAATTATTATTCAAATTACCGGCCCGGCTCTTATTTAAGATAGAGACCGGGTATGTGCATTTAATTTTCCCCATTAAAGTATAGATTTGAAACAGAGATATTGGGTGTGTGCGTTTGATTTTTCCATAAAGCAAAGCATGGTAAAGATAATTATTAAAGAATAAAACACAGAGAGCAAAGAACAGCATACAAAACATGGGTAATGCAGCCCCAACGGGGTTCGTGTTATGTAAAATAAGTATAAAAATACCACCCTATCAAAGAGGTAAAAATGACTAATAAGAACAAACCAGACGTAGATTATAAAGACACAGTATTTCTCCCTAAAACAGATTTCCCTATGCGTGGCGGTTTGCCAAAGAAAGAACCAAAAATTATAGAGTGTTGGCAGGAAATGAACCTATATGGCAAAATGCGCGAGCAAGGGGCTGGCAAGGAAAAATACGTGCTCCATGATGGTCCGCCATATGCGAATGGAAATATCCATATGGGGCACGCTGTGAATAAAATCCTGAAAGATGTGGTTGTAAAATCGCAAGGCATGATGGGTAAAGATTCGCCATATGTGCCGGGCTGGGACTGTCATGGTCTACCAATCGAATGGAAGGTGGAAGAGAAGTACCGCACCGCCGGAAAGGACAAAGACGAGGTTGATATTCTCGAATTTCGTGAAGAATGCCGACAATTTGCGGCTAAGTGGGTTGATATCCAAAGCGAACAATTTCAACGTCTTGGGGTTACCGGGGATTGGGCAAATCCTTACCTCACCATGACCACCCGTGCTGAGAGTAAGATTGTGCGCGAGATCCATAAGTTTGCTCTTAATGGATCTTTATATAGAGGCAAGAAAATCGTTATGTGGTCGGTGGTTGAAAAAACCTCCCTCGCCGAAGCCGAAGTTGAATATATGGAGCATAAATCCGTAACAATCTGGGTACGTTTCCCGATTGCTAAATCTAGCAATGAGTTACTAGACGGCGCGGATATTGTAATCTGGAC
>JAGLKS010000223.1 GCA_023140905.1 Alphaproteobacteria bacterium
CAACGCCCTGAACAAGATGCGCCTGACAGTGCAAACATACAGGAACATCGGCACCTAATTTTGTCATAAGCGGCCAGAGATAGGGGGTGTCATGGCTCAATTTCCAATATTCCTGCAAGCCCCATAAAGTTGCAGCAGCATCAGAAGACCCTCCACCAATTCCCGAAGCGACAGGTAAATTTTTTGTCAAACGTATATGAACGTTTAGTTCTTTATTTGCAATGTTTGCCAGTCCTTGAGCAGCTTTGATAACTAAATTATGCTTGCCATTTGCTCCACTATACTTCAAAGCACTTGCAAACGGACCCTCTATAGTAAACAAAAATTTATCAGAAGGTTCAATTTCTATTATATCGCCGACATCAGCAAAGCCGACTAAAGATTGAAGTAAATGATATCCATCGCTTTTTCGTCCTGTTATATGCAAAAATAAATTAATCTTTGCAGGCGCAAAAACAGATATATTGTGTTGACCTGTTACGTTTCTTTTTTCTACCATTCAATTAGCCATTCATAAAACTCAACTCACAGCATACAGGGTAAGCCTTAATGTGCAATAATTCTATGTGCTGTATCTTTATCATGTTTGTTACTCAAACCCAAAGATAGCTTTTCAGAGATTGCTTCAATTTGCGTCTCATCTTTAGAGTGATTTTTAGCACGTTCCCATTGAAAGCGAGCTTCCAGTTTTCTGCCGACTTTCCAATAAGCATCACCTAGATGGTTATTAATTGTTGGATCGTAAGGGAGAAGCTCTACAGCGCGTTCCAACGTCGTTACAGCATTCGTATAATCAGAATTACGATACATAACCCATCCCAAAGAATCTGTAATGTAGCCATCAGTGGGGCGTGCATCTACAGCGCGTTGAATCATTTCTGTGGCCTTATCCAGATTGATTCCTTTATCTGCCCATGAATATCCTAGATAGTTTAGAACATAAGGGTGATCGGGTTGGTATTTTAGGGCCGTCTTCAAATCTTTCTCGGCTTTATCCCAATCGTTGAGCTGTTCATAAGCTATGCCCCGCACATAATAAACATGCCAGTAATTTTCCGGTACTGTTCCATCTATTTCATCAATAGCGCGATTATATAAATTCAGTGCTTTTTTATATTTACTCTGATGACGATATAGATCTCCTAGCCTGATAAGCGTATCAGGATTTTTTTCTTTTTTAGCCATATCATTCAAGATATCTAATGCACTATCATATTGTCCTGTCAGGTCATATATATCAACGATTTCATATTGTGCAGACATATAATTCTCATCACTTTTTAACACGTCGGAATAAAGTGCTATTGCTTTATCATATTGTTCATATTGCACATTAATTTCAGCCAGCAGGAAATTAGGTTGTGATAAAGTTGGTGAAAGATATTTAGCTAAATAAGCAAAAACGCGTGAGCTTTCGTTGTTTTGTTCGTTAAATAAAATGCGGGAAATATCATAAAAAGCTAAAGCCAGCCCTTCTTGTGGCGTTTTAATTTTCTCAAATAACGGTTCTAAAGTACCATTTTTCAAGCTCTTTGTTTTTTCTTTAACAGCGTCATTATCAGGAAAATTCTCCAGCACCGTATCATAAAGCTTCAATGCTTTATCTTTAAGCCCTACATGGGCGTATAAATCGGCAATACGCTCCATTTCCTGTAAAGTAATATCTTCGATCTTCATTGCTTTTTCGATCATTTGTTCAACATCTGTATGATCGTCAAGAAAATCGGAAATCAAAATGCCATGATAAAGCTGCACTGTATTTTGTCGTAGATTTTTGACATTAATCCGGTTTTGTGCTGCGCCAATCCATCCTTCGATAAACGGACCAATAAAGGTACTTGTCGCATCAGGACTCATGCCACCAAAAATTTTCCGGGCTTTTTCATAGTCTTTTTGTTTAAAAGCTTCAACAATCAAAAACGTGTCAGCAATAGTGTTTGAAATACTGGGGGTTATTTCCCTCATTTTATGTGCCAACTCAATAGCGCGATTAGATTGCCCCGCGCCCATTGCAATAACCATGGCACGCTGGGTTATTTCTTCCTGAGAAAGCTCTGATGAAAAAAGCGGTTGGATAAAATTGCTGGCATTACTCCAATCATGCTTTGATTGTGCAAAACGACTTGCCAGATAATAACCAGCCATAAGCTGCTTAATCTGTGCTCTCGTTGCTTTTTGTTTACCTTCTTCTTGCGGCGTTACATTGGCAGCAATGCTATCTGCCTTTGCTATTTGCTGGTGCGATTTATTAGAAGCACCGGCAAAAACAGGCATCACATACAGTGATAGACTGGTTACACAAGTGGCTACAAGTATAAAAAAGCGTGTCATCATACGGCTATATCCAAACTTATTCGGGTATTTATCAAAGTGTTTATAATGGTATCTAAACGATTCCCTTAAGTATAATTATACGATTTATTGTAATGGTTTTATCAAAAAAATTATATAATATTCTTTTGGCTGTGGAGATTATCGATTTTCTTTAAAATAAAAATCAAGTCAGATTGACAAGCATTAGCCTGTTACATAGGCTAAAGCTTCATAAAGAATCTTCACCTAAAGGCATTTATATTTATGGAGGCATCAACACATAAGCAAATTATGACCGCTTTGCAGTGGTACTCGGATCAAGGTGCTGATGTTTGCATTCTTGATGAGGTTGTTAACAGATTCTTGCCCGATATTGTTCCTGAGCCTATAAAACACCAAGAACGACCTTTATATGATAATGCTTCCAAACAATCGGGGATGAGGGATCATTACCAGCAAAATGTAGTAGAGAAGCCACGTTACGAAGAAAGAGCACCAATCACGCCTTCTATACAGACTTTCTTGGGAAAGTCAGATGCATATGAAGAATCGTTGCGTTTGGCACAACAAGCATCAACGCTTGAAGAGTTGCGTCAGGCTGTTGCAGAATTTGATGGAATTGCTCTTAAGAAAACAGCCAGCAATCTGGTTTTTGCTGTAGGGAATCCAAAAGCTCAAATTATGCTGGTTAGTGAAGCGCCCGGAGCTGATGAAGATCGCTCAGGAACGCCTTTTGTCGGTGTAAGTGGTAAATTGCTTGATAAAATATTGGCTTGTATTGGTTTGGATCGTATGCAGGATGATCCACAAAAATCGATATATATATCCAATATTCTAAAGTGGCGACCTCCTGGAAACCGCACACCATCTCCGGCAGAGATAGAAGTTAGTCTGCCTTTTATTGAGCGTCAT
>JAGLKS010000224.1 GCA_023140905.1 Alphaproteobacteria bacterium
TCACCGTAGCTACGGCTATGCTTCAGAAATTACACTTGATTCTCAAGACAATTCATTTGCGTAATTCTGTACTATTCTTAAGTCAAATTACTTTATGAACTATTCTTAAGTGAAACTATCTATATGCCACATTTGACAATGTAGGAATTATGTCCTATACTCTGTCTCATGACTGAGAAAAACAAACATGAAGCAACAACAAGTAAAGAAAAACACCTAATTGGCCAAAAAGTTAGCCAAATATTTCCGTATCTCGACAAACAAACTATACAGATTTTCCGTTTCAAGGGGATTATAGTGGTTTCTTGTTCATTAGCCTACTCTTGTCTCTGCGCTTGCCAACACAATACAATCGCTTTAATAATAGGATATATCAAATTCAAAAACTGTGATTTAGAAACAATGAACAACAAGCCGGAAGACAGAGACGAAAATAAAGACGATGGAACTATTATACATTTTCCTGAGTTGGAAAAGCGTCAGAAAATAGCAAAACGCAAACAGGCAGAAGACAAAAAAAGACAAAAACAAGCGGAAAAAGAACATAGCCAAAAAGAACAGGGCCAAAAAGAAAAACGCGAAGAAGAATACCGCAATCAATACAAAAAAGAACGCTCTGCGCGTGCCAATTTACAAAGTAATATGGCAAGACATAGCGCCGCAAACGGAAAGCATCCATTTATCAATTGGCACAAGATTCCTCCTGTTTCTCGCGTTGTTGTTGCGCTCTTTATTATTATACATTTGGCCGTCACATTCCTTATGGATGATGCTCAGCGTTTATCTTTATATATGGATTTTGGTTTTGTTCCTGCCCATTATTCCGGTCTTCTCCCCTTGCAATGGCTTGATCTTATATCCCCGCTAACAACTGCTTTTATCCATGGTGGGTGGATGCACTTACTTACAAATTGCATAATGATGATGGCTATGGGTGTGTTTTTTGAGCGCCAATTTGGAACACGCGCCACCTTGATTTATTTTGTAGTCTGTACGTTATGCGGCGATTTGACTTACTTCATTTTAAACCCAACAACGACAACACCTGTTATTGGCGCATCCGGTGCTATTAGCGGCTTATTTGCCGGAGTTCTTATGATGATGAATGCCAGCGGCATGTCCGGCTCTTATGCAAAAAGACGTGGTCCCTTTCCTTTTATATTGCTTTGGATTGTTATCATGATTGGTGTTGGACTAATTAGCACAGATACAGCTTGGCAAGCCCATCTAGGTGGCTTCCTCGGCGGATTAGGCTTGTTCCAGCTATGGCGAAAAGGAAAAATCCGGTTTTAAGAAACTCCGGGTTTTTTGCTCTAAATCGAGCCTCTCTGATTTCCTATGGCAATTCTTTCTGTATCGCACCGTATGCGATATGACAGTTTTGAACATCCGGCTTTCAGAGGCAGCTCTAGGAGCTTTTTTTCTTATGGGGCCTCGCTTATAGCAGATTTTATAATGCCGAACCGATAAGACCTGCTACTGGGCGGGCTATTTGCAGATGTGGCATATTAAAGCTGCGGCCTTGTGGAAAATCCCAAATAATCGTATTAAACAAGCCTTGGTCAGAAATAGGCATCCATTCATCGTAAACGCGCCCAGTTTCAGAACATATCCACACACGTTCACGCGGCGCTTTCGCGGCTTTTTCTTCCCATGCACGTACAGCACCTTCTTCCCCTGTAGCCTTTTCCTCAAGCTGTGCCCAAAGCTTATATAAATGAACATTCGGACGAATTTTTTCAGCCATTTCCAGATGTTTGCGCGCATCACCCCACAGACCTTCTTGCGTTAAAACACTCGCCATAGCCTGCAATCCTTCGACACTATCTGGGGCAAACTTCAACAATCTTTCAAACCAGCGGATGCGTGTCACCGGGCCGTTATTTCTAGGCGGCTTGTACGCCTTGGCCCATAAACGGGTCAATTCCGGGTGTGGCGTTTTCTTCCAGAATTTTTCAATCACCGCAATAGAAGTTTTATATTTGCCGCGCTCAATATATAAATCCGCTAACCACAATGCACTAGGCAAGAAATCAGAATCAAGCCTATAGGCTTTTTTCACAGCCCGAAAATAAGCTTTTTTATCGCCTGAGTTTTTACATTCCAGTGCCTGCGCAAGCAAAATAGCCACGCGGTCACTTGCTGCTTTTTCCGGCGTTATCGCGCCTGCTTTTTCTGCGCGCGTTAAGATACGTCCAGCTTTATCCCAATTGCGCGCCTGAACTTCCAAATCATACACAATGCTTAAAATCCACCCCTGTTTAGGATAGCTGCACAAAGCCTTATGCCCCAACTCCAACGCAGAGCCGTAATCACCACGATCCAAAGCCCCTTGTAATAATCCTCTTATGCCCATAAACCCGGCATCTTTATCTTTCATCAGCGCAAGATAAGCGTGCGAAGCTTGTTCTTCATCGCCATTGAGACGTGCAGCTTGTGCTTCAAGAAAAAGAGAAAGAGGATTTGTTTCG
>JAGLKS010000225.1 GCA_023140905.1 Alphaproteobacteria bacterium
ACGTTAAATATAAGGGGGCTTTGTTATTAAAGAAGATAGTTCTCAAAATAGCACACATATTTTAGAGGCTCAGTTGACCGGGGTATCTAGATTGTTGCATCTTAACAGAGCCGCACGTTTTGCTGAAAGCGTGGAAGATGTTTACTTTATGGCTGTTAATGAAACGCACAAGCTCGTATCATATGACGAAGCTGTTCTTTGGCATGAAACCAGTCGGAATTCTATCGATATACGAGGGATTTCAGGCCTTTCATCGTTTGATCGTTCAGCACCCAAAATTGTATGGTTTAATCGCCTTTTTTCGTTTCTGGAAACAGCATTTTCGATGCCTTCTAAAGAAGAAGATGATCAATTCTACATGGTGACAAAAGAAGATTGTCCAGATAAAATTTTGGCAGAATGGGGTGAGTTTTCAGTTCCTTTTGGTCTATACATTCCCTTTGTTTTGCCGGGATCAAAAATGACAGGGGGGCTGTTTTTTACGCGTTCTACAGCGTGGACAGAAAAAGAATGTAAATTATTGCAAGAGGCGGTTAGTACATATGCTTATGCTTTATCGTTTCAGATGTCTGTGACGCGTGAGCCATTCATTTTAAAAGTTATAAAATATATTAAAAGAAAGCGTTTTTTGTTTGTAGGTTTTTTAGTGTTATTATCATTTTGGCCTGTAAGGGTTTCTGTTATTGCTCCAATGGAAGTAGTTCCTCAGAGTCCCTGGATTATGACGGCACCGCAAGATGGTGTTATTCAGACCATTCATGTACAGCCTAATCAGAGGGTCAAAAAGGGAGATCGTCTTGTTTCTCTTGATGATACAAAATTACGCAATGAAGTTGTTCTGGCAGAGCAGGCTCTGGGGGTTGTGCAACAACAGTTGCGGCAAGCACAGCAGAGGGCATTTTCCGAGCGGAAGAACAATAAAAACGAGGGTTATCGCGGGGATGCTGCTTTATTGTCATTGGACGTGCAGCAAAAACAAAATGAATTGTGCTATATGCAGGAGCTTTTGGCGAAGACACAAATTTTTTCCGAGATTAGTGGTATCGCTGTTTTTAATGATGCTACGGAGTTGGAAGGTTCTCCCATAAGGACAGGGGAGCGTATTTTATGGGTTGCCGATGAGGGAGATGTTCAAATAGAGGTTCAGGTTTCTGTTGAAGATATGATTGAGCTTAAAACAGGCACGCGTGCAGACAGCTTTTTGTATAGTAATCCGCTTCACCCTGTTCGTGGCAAGATATCAAATATAAGTTACGATGCAACAGAAACAAAAACCCGTGGACAATTGGCTTATAATATCAAAGTGTCTTTAACAGATGCTCATAAAGATACTTTGCCTCGTATAGGATTTAAGGGAACAGCAAAACTCTATGGAAATCATGTGACGCTTTTTTATCATGTCTTTAGAAGGCCTATTTCTTATGTATGGCGTTATTTGTTTTAGTGTGAGTGTATGTTTTGTCGCAGCAAGAAAAAGAAAGTGAACGTCGCCCTTATCGTAACGATCTCCACATTTTTTCGCATGGGAAGGATCGTGACGGAAGCCCTGCGTGGTTATTGCATGATCCGTCGACGAACCGGTATTTTCGTCTTGGCTGGCTTGAGTTTGAAATCTTATCACGCTGGCATATGAATGATGTTCAGGACATTATAGCGGATATCGTATTATCAACAACATTAAAGCCAGATCAGGAAAGCATTAGCTCTTTTCA
>JAGLKS010000226.1 GCA_023140905.1 Alphaproteobacteria bacterium
ATTGTATTTGCTGTATACGTTTGTATTTTTGCAGCATCGACCCCAGCTTGCGCAGCCGCACGAATAATTCTCTTTGCCTCTTCCAGACTTCCCTCATGATTACAGGAAACTTCCGCAATGATGTAGCAAGGATTATCATCCCCTATTTTTCTGCCTTGTATATTAAAATCTGTCATTATTTATTTCCCCGATAAGATATTTTCAAATTTCCTAACTATAGTTTTTTGTTGAAAAGGTTCTGTAAGCATTGAATGATTTGCAATATTCTTGTTAGCAGGTACCGTTTTTTCCATCAAACCCACAAAATGTTGCATATCGCTGGCAATATTAACAGCACCTTGCACAACATTGCTCTGTATTTCCTTAGCCCCGTTTGCTTCGCATGATACTATGATAGGAGTACCACTGGCCAGAGACTCCAATATAACATTAGGCATCCCTTCATAACGTGATGGCAACAGTAAATAATCAGCCGCTGCAATAATACTCCACGGACACTCTACATTACCCAGAAACTCTATATTGTTCTCCAGCTTATTCTTTTTTACAAGCTCCGATAATATTTCAAAATCCTCTCCGTCCCCTAAAAAAACCAGCTTCCACGGATATGATGGAGAAAAACTCGCCAGTGCGTTTATTAAACGATCATAGCCTTTTTGATGCACCAGACGACCAACACACACAAATCGCAACATATCTACGCCGCTTTGAGGAAAATACACATTCACAATAGCCCTATTGATTGCTTCTTCATCAACCTGATTATAAAGAACAATGTGGTTTTTCGTATCAATCCCGATAATACGTTCAAACTCGTCAATAATGCCCTGAGACGGGCTTATAACCCTGTAAGCCCGCGGATACAAAATTTTATACAACAGCTTTATAACAAAAGATTTATTCTTATGTTTTGAAAGAATAAAGCTCGGAACAATTGCTTCACGTATAATAAATCTGGTTTTCGGAAAGAACGGCTTTAAAAGCATCAGTAAGAAATTCGAATGTACCATAGTTGTCACAACGATATCAGGCTTTAATTCCTTAAGCTTTGAGCCAAGCCTGAAATAAGCATTCTTTACCGTTAGATCGCCAAGGGAATGATACAAAACATCCGAATTTATCAATGCTCTTAATGCTCCCCCCTCTTTTAAGACGATAACATCCGGCGCAAAACGCTGCCTGTCGATATTATTTATCAACAATATAAGCGCTCGCTCTGCCCCGCCAGGGTATAAAAAAGGAATAACAAAGACGACTCTTTTTCTTTTCACTTTTTCTTTTGCAACCTCTCTTGTCTTGAAAGCGTATAAGCTATGATTTAGGATCAAATCTCGTTAGAGTTTAAACTGTAAACTGGTGTTTTCCTTGTTTTATAATAATATAATTAATAATAATACAAAGTTCCTTTTGCAACTTTCTTTAGCTGTTATTCTGGCTGTTTTTGCTATTTATGTACAGGCACAAAAAGAAACACCCAATGCGCGTATCGGTGAAGGTTGCGCCTACATGTCCATAGCAAAGACTCTGGCAGATAACGGTATTTTTACTAATGGCACAATGGTTAAAAAAGACACCTCCGATAAACATGATAATGCGGGTATGTTTTTTGCTCCATTATATCCGGCACTTTTATCGGTTATCATGAAATTCGATAAAACATTCTACGATACCGTTTCCTGCCACGTAACAGCCAAAAACCCAGCAACAAATTGTGCTCATGATTTTGGAATACTAGGATATGTGCAAATTGCTTTAGCGAGCCTTTCTACGCTTCTAATCTGGCTTGCAGGTTTTATGATAACCAAGCGTTATTCTGCTGCATGGCTTGCAATGGGTATTTCCTTGCTGGCAGAAGCATATGCCTATTACACAGCCCAGATAATGACAGAAAACCTCGTATTCCCCTTATTTAGCGCGACTTGCCTTTTCATAGTCTTTGCATGGAAATACAAAAAAACATGGCCATGGTTTCTGGCTGGGATTTCCTTAGGACTACTTGCCTTAACACGCCCTTCATTTGTTTACTTGTTCTATTTTGGAATAATTACCGTTTCATTTCTTAGCGGTTTTCAAAACACAGCCTCTTTTAGAAAAAAACTCGGCCTTCCCCTTTTATTCCTTATTGGCTATGCAGGCATTGTCACACCATGGATCATCCGTAATGGCCAAACATTTGGACAATATTCAATTTCAAAAGGATATGCTCCGTTCATTTTAGTACAAAGAATTGCCTATAATGACATGAGTTGGAAAGAATGGGCCGTTTCTTTTGTTTATGGACTGCCGGATTTTGGGGATTCCCTAGCCGAAGACCTGTTCAACAAAAAAGATTACGAACGGTTTGATTACAGTAACCCTGAAGGTTTTTATCTTATCGGCAATAGCGTCTTACGAGAAAAAACAGAGAAAGCCGCAGGTGGTAGAGAAAACCATCTCGCCTATTTAGTGAAACACGGAATTCTTGAAAATCCGTTTAAGCACACTATAGTCACATTATCGCTTGCATGGCGGGGAATGTGGGTAAGCCAGTATTGGGGACTGGTAACTATTCTGCTATTTAGTGGTGTTTTCATTTATGCTCTTCGCCGAAAGTGGTGGGAGTTTGTTATATTCTCTGTTCCACCGTGGTTTATGCTAGGATTCCATGCTTTCACAAGCGTAAATGTAGTGCGTTATAATCTGATATTAATTCCATGTCTTTCTATTTCTGCCGCCTTCTTGTTTAGCGTAGGATTTTTAGCTATACATAAATACCTAGTCAAATTTGATTTTTACCGGAAGATATTATGTCTCTCTCAATAAACCACATTATCCAGCTTGTATGCTTTGCCCTGCTGCTTTCCTGCGGTCAAATGTTGTTCAAATATACAGCGGCAAGCACACCACAACTAACATCTTTTTCGAGCTTCTTTGCACTATTCCTTAACATATGGTTCTGGATTTCAATCTTTTTGTACGGTTCTGCAACATTATTATGGATTTATATCTTGCAACAAATACCATTATCTATAGCCTATCCGTTTGTTGCTCTGGGGTTTATAGTCGTCCCTTTAGGGTCATGGGCATTATTTAACGAGCAAATAAACTTATACTATGCTGCGGGCGTAGCCTTTATTATTTGCGGGTTGGTTATTATCACAACCATGGTTCAAAAATGAATAAAAAAGAAAACCCTAGAATAGCTGTTGTCATACCCTGCTATAAGGTCATGGATCACATTGATACCGTTATTTCACGCATTCCAGATAATGTGACAG
>JAGLKS010000227.1 GCA_023140905.1 Alphaproteobacteria bacterium
CCGGGGGATGTAGATAATTCTACATACACAACCAAGACAGAAAAAACGATTACTGAGGAAGGTTTAAATAATAGCAGCACAAAATATTATAATAAAGATACTGTATTCATAACAGCTCGCGGAACAGTAGGTGCTATTGCAATGGCATCTACCGGAATGACTATGAACCAGAGTTGCTATGCTGCATTGGGAAAGAATGGTTTGTCACAATACTATATCCATCAATTGACTGTTCATACATTGAGCAGCCTAAAAAATGAAGCTACTGGAGGAGTATTCGATGCCTTAGTAACACGTGATTTTGACCAAGCCAAAATTGTAAAGCCATTGAAGGAAGTTGTTCAAGCTTTTGAGCTTGTAGTAAAACCTATTTATGAAGGGCTTTTTACTAGACAATATCAAATTGATGGTTTGGTCGATTTACAAAAGTTTCTTTTATCAAGTATCGCAAAATCAGAATTCAGGGATATAGCAGCATGAAAATCACAGGGCAAAAACTAAATTTAAATATTCTTATAGAAAATCTAATATTATACCGTATAATTATCACTGAGGCGTTCTATACTCCTCTAAAAAATATGGGGGCGCAGTAATGGCAACAGCAGAACAGTTAAAGTCACTGATTAGATCGCATTTTGGCAATGAACCGGAGCGGTTTTACACGATTGCTTTGCAGGTTGCTGCACATGAAGCAAAAAAAGGTAATTCTGCATTGGCTCATGACCTTCGTAATCTTGTGGATATGGAGCGTAAGAAAGCTGGCCCACGCGTACTTAACTTCCCTAAAGACTTAAGGGGATTGGTTTTAACCGAAGAGCCAAGAACATCGAAACAAGTTCTTGTCATGAATCCTGATTTGCAATTAAGAATAGATCAAATTATTCATGAATATAGACAGCAGGAAAAACTTAAATCACACGGCCTGTCTCACCGCAGAAAAATCCTTTTAATTGGCCCTCCCGGCACAGGTAAAACGATGACGGCGAAGGTGCTAGCTCATGAGCTTCGTATTCCCCTTCACACGGTGCAGGTTGATCGCCTTGTCACTAAATTCATGGGAGAAACCAGCGCCAAATTAAGACAGATATTTGATTTCATGAAGGAAGAACACGGCGTTTATTTCTTTGATGAATTTGATGCTATTGGTGGAGATAGAGCCTCAGATAATGATGTTGGTGAAATGCGTCGCGTACTGAATGCATTTTTGCAATTTATTGAGCAAGATATATCCGATAGCATTGTCATTGCTGCAACAAATAATCCGCAACTTCTAGACAAAGCGTTGTTTAGGCGTTTCGATGATGTTCTGTATTATAAAAATCCTACAGATAAAGAAAAACAACAGCTGATAGAAAATGTGTTGGGAAGTTTTAAAGCTGCCCGCTTTGGTTGGAAAACTGTTTTATATAAAAGCTCCGATCTTAGTCATGCAGAACTGGCTCTTGCCTGTAATGATGCCATTAAAAATGCGATATTAGCCGATAAAAAGAAAATTAGTGCTTCAGACCTCTGTGCCATGATTGCTAATCGAAATAATGCGCATAAAGGAATGAATGGCTAAGGATGAAAAAAGAATTACCGCATATTCGGATATTAAAACCTGCAGATAGCATAGGTTTTACGACAAGCAAGTCTGGTGGTGGGGAGGCTCATTACCCTAAACGCCCACGGGAGCCACATGGCGCACTTATTAAAGATAAGCTTGAAAAGGCTTGGGCAGAAAGTGAAGATGAGAAGGTTGCAACCCATTCGGAGCGAACAGGGACTTATATTGAATTTCAAAGCTCACCTGATTTTGATATTAAAATAAAAAGTTTAGAAAATTTGAGTCAAGGAATTCGTCTTTGTAATGTCAGAGAAGAAAAAATCCAGCAAGATGATGGAAGTGAAGTAGTTACAAAATATATTACGGCATATATCCCGAATGAGAAAAAGAATTGGTTAATCAAAAAAATTGATACCTATCTTGGAGAAGACAAAGGTGCTTATTTTAAATTCCCCCAATTTTCAGAGTTTGAAGACATTAGAAAAACTATGAAGATTGGCAAATCTGGCGTTAAGATAGAAGGGAATGATTTAGTTGTATATATAACAGCGGATAAGCAAGAGGCTTTTTTTGAAAAAGCAGAAGAGCATTTAGACGGGGATAGTGAGTACAATACCCCGATAGAACGAGTACCAAAAAACAATGAACTCATCGATGGGATTGAAGAGTTGCAAAAAGCTCTTCTGGTCAAATCGTTCTGGACAGATGACAAACGTCTCATACCTTCATCTCAACAAGAATGGTGTGAGGTTTGGTTGCGCGGTGATAGTGAAGATGTAATCGTTAAATTTGATAAATTATTACAATCACAAAATATAGATAGCAAAACAGGCTATATAAAATTCCCAGAGAGACTTGTAAAGCTTATCTCTGCTTCAGAAGAGCAGTTAAGTAATATTACAAGAAACTCTGATGATATAGCAGAATATCGTCGAGCAAAAACTACAGCAGAATTTTTGTTGTCTCAAACCCCCGCAGATCAAAGTGAATGGGTGGATGACTTATTGGGACGTTTGTCAGTAGATAATAGCTCAAATGTGTCAGTTTGTATTTTAGATACTGGTGTAAACAACGGTCATCCACTGCTTAATCCAGTGTTATCAGATAATGATTGTCAAGCTGTAGAGCCTGATTGGGGTAGCCATGATCACGATAGCCACGGCACTTTAATGGCAGGCTTAGTAGCTTATGGAGATTTGCAATCAAAATTGGAAAGCAGTGATCCTGTTAATTTAGGGCATATTCTAGAGTCGGTAAAAATCCTACCACCAGATGGTAACAACAAGGTTGAGTTGTATGGGTACATTACAAAGCAAGCGATAAGTCGCGCAGAAGTGCAGGCTAACTCTAGGAATAGAATAGCTTGTATGGCCATTTCTTCTGACGATACTCGCGACCGTGGGCGACCATCATCATGGTCTGCTGCTATAGATCAAATTACATCTGGTGCAGAAGATGAAGATAAGCGCTTATTTATATTGGCTGCAGGAAATGCAAATGAGAGTAAAATTATAGATTATCCGCAAGCACAGAAAGATGATTCTATAGCTGACCCTGCACAATCTTGGAACTCCATAACTGTAGGGGCGTTTACAGAACTTACAAAATTAACAGATACAACATATAAGGGTTACTCCACGCTTGCAGAAGAAGGAGAAATTTCACCATTTTCAACAACATCTTTAACTTGGGAAAACAACAAATGGCCAATAAAGCCAGACGTTGTATTCGAGGGAGGGAATGCCACTACTGATAATAGTGGCTTAGTTGAAGATAAAAGTAATGATTTATCTTTAATTTCAACAAATTATAAACCACAAGAAGAACCTCTAACTTTGTTTAACAAAACAAGTGCGGCTACAGCGCAAGCCGCTAATTTTGCAGCACAAATACAGGTTCAGTACCCTGATTATTGGCCAGAAACAGTTAGAGCGTTAATGATCCATTCTGCAGAGTGGCCTCAGGCGTTAAAAGAACAGTTTGCACAAAATGATAATAAAACTGAACTTAATAATGTTCTTAGAGCGTGCGGATATGGTGTTCCAAGTTTAGAAAAAGCTATTTACTGCGCTTCTAATAGCCTAACCCTTATCGCTGAAGCAGAGATCCAACCTTTTGAAAAAAAGGGTGGTAAATATAAAACAAAAGATATGCATTTATATGAGCTTCCATGGCCTAAAGAGATTTTAGAAACTCTTGGCGAGATCGATGTCGAGATGAGGGTAACACTTTCTTATTTCGTAGAACCTGGGCCCGGGGAAATTGGCTGGAAAGATCGTTACCGTTATGC
>JAGLKS010000228.1 GCA_023140905.1 Alphaproteobacteria bacterium
TTACTTTCCTGTAAATCGACCTGCGTTAATCCTATTACGCGTCGATAGGTTTTTGTGTCCTCAGATACAAAATTAACAGCAATCACCAGAGTCATAATCGTTACAATAAAGGCAATAAATGCTTTGTGAGGATTTTTAAAAAGATGAATTACGACATAGACAATCGCAACTAAAGCAGCAAAAGCCATTGTTGTTCGATTTATGTCATAAATATCCATGATAATTACAGCGGCTCCAATAAGAGCGTACCATTTTGGAAAAGGTTTCAAAGTAAATAGCGCAGCAAATAAAAGCGGAAGATACATTGTTCCTCCAGCTATCGAAGAACCAGCAAACAAACCTATAACAGATGTCGTTACAACGATACATGTACATATAAAGAGTAACGACTTCGTATTCACCGGCTTATATTCTGTAAATGATTGCATACGCAATATGTTAAGAGCAATCATTACTATAGGAACTAAATCATTGAAAATTATGAATGGTGCATTATGCAACATAATCCCTACGAACAAGCCATGCGCTGCCATTATAAAAAATACAAAAGCTAATAAAGATGTGGGATTAACCGTCACACGAATATTTGCAACTTTTCTAAATGATAATAAATAATCAAGTGCTAAAAAGCTGAAATAGAACCATTGTTTATGTTGAGATTGATGAAAGCCAGATTCCCCCATACCCAGTTCAAAAATAATTTTGACTAATAAGTCAGACAAACACACATAAATAATAATTCGTTCGAAAAGATTCTTTTCGAAAAAATTATGATAGAAAGCCTTTATATTTGTATGAGTCATAAAATTACGTGCTAATGATTTTTTTGCTTTGTGAATAGCCACATACTGCGGTAGTAAAATATTACGAACATATATCCTTCTTGTATAGCGATTTTATACAATTATTCTCAGATTGCTATATTTTGCTTGCTCATTGTTATTTGCTCATAATATTTGTTTTACCTTATATTACAATGCAATATTATTATCTAACTTATTGAAAATATATAATATTAAATATAGATACTGTGCGTATTGATCTTATTGTCAATCTTATATAAACTGAGCTTTAGTACTACAAGACTGTTGAAAAGTCACTTTTTCCTCTACACCCCTATGAAATCTCCTGTTTTTTGTTGTAGTCTGGAACGCACTGCGTGTAATTCATCCCAGTTTTGTTTAGTGTCTTAGAAGGAACCACTTGATGGAAGTTGATCTGTATAATCTACTACAGGGAAATGAAGTTCTTGTTATATTTACCACTATAACTTTGGGCTATCTCGTAGGGAAAATCACTTTTTGTGGCATAAATTTAGGACATGTAACGGGAGTCCTTATTGCAGGGCTATTTCTCGGATCATGGGGATTCTACGGTAATCAGCAAATTGCTACTTTCGGATTTACAATTTTCATCTTCTGTGTCGGATTACAAGCTGGGCCAAGTTTTTTTAGTGCTTTTGCCTCTAATGGCGCACGCTATTTTATGCTGTCAGCACTAGTCGCTGTGATAGCTATGAGCATGTGTCTTATCTTCTCGCATCTCTTTTCCCTTAGTATAGGCCTTGATGCGGGAATGCTTGCAGGAGCACTAACCAGTACACCTACGCTTGTGGGAGCACAAGACGCTGTGTCCAATGGAATGGTGTCTCTTCCAGAAGGTGTTTCTGCAGATGATGTCATTAAAAATATAAGCGTAGCTTACTCTCTTACATACCTTTTCGGAGTAGGAGGGTTAATGCTGATTATTAAATATATTCCTACAATTTTTAAAATCGATCTGGTTGCAGAAGCAAAAAAAATTACACGCACTCCAGCTTATGAGAAAACAATAAATGAAAATAACCTGCCAATGGTTCGTACTTATCTTATGCGTAACGGGCGGATGATTGGGAAAACCATCAAACAAATTCAGGAATCTAGTAAACAATATTTTACTGTTTTAGGTATTCGTAGAAATGGTAAACTTATAGAAGTTAACGATAACACCATTATTGAAGAAAATGATGTGATGTCTGTTATTGCATCAATCACCCAACATAACTACGCAAAGACACAAGGAATCCCTGAGGTTTTCGATAGAGAGCTTCTTAACTACCGTATATGCACAAAGGAAATCACGATTACGAATTCTGATGCTGTCGGCAAAAAAGTCTGGGATTTACGTCTACCGGCAAAACATGGTTGTTTTGTGATAGGAATGCTGCGCTCTGGTGTGAAATTGCCTGTTAGCACTAGCACTATTCTACAAAAAGGGGATCGGCTTGAGGTGATCGGAGAAGAAAACCGTATCGATAAAGTAAGTGTTTTGTTGGGAAGTATTGATGAAGATATAGAAAAAACTGACCTGCTGACATTAAGTCTGGGGGTTGCTTTAGGCCTTTTTATCGGAACAATTGTTCTTCGCTTTGGACATCTTTCAATCGGTTTAGGTAGTGCAGGAGGACTGTTGATTATTGGGATATTGATCGGATTTTTCCGGTCTATTCACCCAACGTTCGGGTCTTTTCCTCGACCGGCACGCAATATTATGATGGATCTGGGAATATTATTATTCATGTCTTCCATTGGCCTTAATGCCGGAGAAAAAGTTATCAGTGCTTTGATAAGTTTTGGACCGATTCTTATCTTATGCGGCATGGCAATTACTATTGTTCCAGTTTTTGTTGCTTTTATTGTCGGGCGGTATTTTATGAAGATGAATGCTGCACTCTTGCTTGGAGCAATTACTGGGGCAATGACGAGCACGCCTTCGCTTAATATGGTTACAGAATTAGCAAAAAGCCAGATTCCTGCGCTTGGCTATGCAGGTAGTTATACTTTTGCAAATGTTATTCTTACCTTTATTGGCGCTTTGTTGGTTTTATTGTAATGAATGATTATGATCGTATGTCTCGTTGATGTTGTTATTTAAATATGCTCTGGTTTTATTACTTCTCTCCTTTTTTGCATCGCATAAATCTGATATAATCCGAGCGGAATTTGTTTCATAATGTCTGTTCACTAGGCACATATATCTCCTTATTTATATATTTTCCCAACGTCTTGTACTTTTTATACTAACAGGAAGGCTAAATCTAATGAGCGAACATAAGATGCATAACATTACGTTCGATGAATTGCAGGTTGGACAATCTGCAAGTCTAAAACGAACACTAACCAAAAAAGACATTGATCTTTTTGCTCTGGTTTCTGGAGATGTAAACCCGGCACACCTTGATGAAGAATACGCTGATGATAGTTTATTCCGCGGTGTTATTGGTCACGGTATGTGGTCAGGAGGATTGATATCTACAGTTCTTGGGACAGTTATGCCGGGGCCGGGAACTATTTATATGGGACAGGAAATGAAATTTCTTGCTCCCGTACGAATTGGCGATGAAATTACGGTCATCCTTACAGTTCAAAGCAAACATGACAGTAAGCCAATTGTTATTTTTGATTGTATTTGCCAGAACGCAAATGGTGAAATTGTTGTTCAGGGCACAGCAAAAGTTCTTGCTCCAACACAAAAAATTAATGTTGACCGCCCACAGCTTCCATCTGTCGAAATTTATGATCGCGGTTATTATAAAAAGATACTGGATCATTGCAAGGAATTGGGCAGACTTAAAACTGCAATTGTTTTCCCGGTGGAAAAGACGTCCCTTCAAGCTATCGTAGAAGCTTCTGACACAGGCCTTATTCAGCCTATTATAATTGGTCCAAAGCAAAAAATAAAATCTGTGGCAAAAGAAGCCGGGATTAAAATTCATAGTAAATGGGAAATTATAAGCGTTTCCAATAGCTTTGATGCTTCTGCTAAAGCTGTTTCTATGGCAGCAAAAGGGGAAGTCGATGCTATTATGCGTGGAACTGTGACAACTAAAGAGCTTATAAAAGCCGTCATTGCTCCAAAATCTGGATTATTAACAGATCGTCGTGTATCGCATGCCCATATACTTAATATCCCGACATATCATAAGCCTTTAATTATTACAGATACGATGATTAACATCGCACCAACAATTAAACATAAAATAGATATCTGTCAGAATGCTATTGATCTGTGGCAAACTTTGTTTTCTGAGAAAGCAGAAGATAAAGCTAAAGTTGCTCTTTTAGCTGCTATTGAGTCTGTTGATGTTGACATGCCTGCAACAACAGATGCTGCATGTCTGTCCAAGATGGGTGATCGTGGACAGATAGCAGGGGCAATACTTGATGGTCCGCTTGCTTTTGAGAATATTATTAAAGCTCAAACATATGAAGATGATGATCTAATTTCAGAGGTTGCAGGAGATGCTGACATTCTTGTTGTTCCTAATATTGAATCAGGGAATGCTTTGGCTAAACAATTGTCGTTACTAGGGCATGCTGACTCATCCGGCATTGTTTTAGGTGCAAAAGTTCCTATTATTCTGACAGATAGCCGTAAGGATCCAATTCGCACTCGCTTATTATCATGTGCATTAGCAGTGCTTGTTTCAAATCAGCATAAAATTAAAGACAATGCCTAAAGTTTTTTCAGGCACTGTCTGTATTACATATGTCTCCGGTATTGACCCAAAAATATAATGAAATGGTCGGAACGAGAGGATTTGAACCTCCGCCCCCTTGCACCCCATGCAAGTGCGCTACCAGGCTGCGCTACGTTCCGATGCTCCAATAGAGTGTTTTTCTAAACAATTCAAACAGTAAAATCAAATGGTTTCGAATAAAAACTACGTTTTTACTTCTATATTTTTTCTTAATAGATCGAAAGAGGTGCTATAATACCGTGTCGTTATATGTATGTTTTTATTGAAAAAAATATTGACAGATGTCTGTTTTTCCGTCATAAAGCCTCATCTTTAATAAATTAAGAACAACGAAAGTCGCTAGATAAGATGAAAACATATTCTGCAAAACC
>JAGLKS010000229.1 GCA_023140905.1 Alphaproteobacteria bacterium
GGTCAATATTGCATGCGCGTTAACAATCCTGCGTAAAGATTATGCAGCAAAACCTTTCTTTATCCTAATTGCGAAACGGGTCTAGTATTTTCATTAAGTTTTTTAATCGAATCAAGAAACACTTGGCGCCAATTTTCTAGGTTTTGTTTCTCAGGAGTTGGAAACTTTGGAGCGAGAACATCAAAACCTTCTTGCTTAAGTTCAGAAGCAAGCCACGGGAACCAATTTTCATCTGGAGAACTATAAGCTTCCGTGAATAATAACTACGCGTAATTTATTGCTCATTTCATAGCCCTACCGCTTTCTTTTGGCTATATGATATGTCATGCTCGTATTATCTCATATCTACAATAAGCCGCTGTCGCTTTGTTAAATTCACCAATTCTGCCGCTGTTCGAACCGTTGATACTGACACAACCCGACACAAAATGTTCAACTAATCGGTCTTGTTTATAGTTACTTAAACGGCTCTTTTGCATGTCTATATCGATAACCTTCCTTGGTTATCTAAGACAGCCCCCTCTGGAAATACAAAAATCATACACAGAAACTACCACAAAGCCTACCACTTCATTCACCCATGAACATTGCCTATCCTTATTTTTATCTACCTTAGCTTTTAACGCTCTTTTTCCAGATTAGTTTGCATCATCATTTGCCGGTTCATCACCACCATCAATACCGCCTAGCATATCATCAACAATAAGCCCAGCTTGTGAACGTATCTGCTTTTCCAGCTTTATCGCAATTTCTGGATTTTCGCGCATAAATCTCTTCACATTCTCCCGCCCTTGTCCAATACGTTGACCATCATAAGAGAACCACGATCCCGCTTTTTCTACTAAATTAGCTTTTACGCCCAAATCAATCAATTCACCAAGCTTGGAAATTCCTTCACCATACATGATGTCAAATTCAACTTGACGAAAAGGCGGAGCCATCTTGTTTTTCACGACTTTAACGCGGGTCTGGTTACCAACAATTTCATCCTTATCCTTAATCGCACCGATACGGCGAATATCAAGACGTACAGAAGCATAAAATTTGAGAGCATTCCCACCCGTTGTTGTTTCAGGAGAACCAAACATCACACCAATTTTCATACGAATCTGGTTAATAAAAATGACAATTGTGCGTGAACGGGAAATAGAGCCGGTAAGCTTACGCAAAGCTTGCGACATTAAACGCGCTTGCAAGCCCATATGACTGTCACCCATTTCACCTTCTAATTCTGCACGTGGAACAAGAGCAGCAACAGAGTCTATAACCAGCACATCCAGTGCACCAGAACGAACCAACGTGTCTGTAATTTCAAGCGCTTGTTCTCCTGCATCAGGCTGAGAAATTAAAAGGTTATCAATATCAACTCCTAACTTCTTAGCATAGCCAGGGTCCAATGCATGTTCAGCATCAACCATCGCACAAGTACCGCCTTGTTTTTGTGCTTCAGCAATAACATGCAGCGCCATCGTTGTCTTACCGGAGCTTTCCGGCCCATATATCTCAACAACACGACCACGCGGCAATCCACCAATACCAAGGCCAATATCAAGCCCTAACGAACCCGTAGATATAGTGTCCACTTCAATTTTCTGCTTATCATTCATTTTCATGATTGAACCCTTACCAAAGGCACGTTCAATTTGTGAAAGGGCTGCATCCAAAGCTTTTTGCTTCTCAGCATTATTTTGTGTCATATCAGAATCCTTACTCTTTTTATCCAAATCACTCTGACGTAATTGCGTAACAGTCATAGCTTTGTTCCCTTCTCGCATAGTTATCCGCGTTGTGCAATTGAGAAGGCGATTCCATCTCTTGCTTATGCACACTAAGATGTTCTTGTTTTATTCTTTTGTCAAGAAAAAACGAACAAAATATGAACAATTATACAAGTAAATCTCTTATACCGTGATTAAAATTATAGGAAAGCCCTATCCACCAAGCACATTCTTCACTTTTAAAGCTAGATCTTTCAGCGTAAATGGTTTGGGCAAGAAATACGTATTTTCGCCCATATGCTCTTTCAGCTTGTCTTCCGTATAACCGGACATAAATATGATTTTTAAATTGGGGCTATTCTGACGAATACGCTGTGCAAGAGCAGGGCCATCAATACCGGGCATCACAACATCAGTAACGAGTAAATCAATCTTATCAAGATCCTCTGTTTTGAGTAATTCCAAAGCCGATCCGCCATTCTCAGCACTCAGAACTTCATAACCTTTATTAACCAATGCACGTTGTGCAAATGCACGAACAGCAGCCTCGTCTTCCACTAACAAGATGCGCTCTGATCCAGTTAAATCTTTTGTAACAGAAGCCTCTTCAGCAACAACCTCCTCTTCTTCCACTTCCTCACTTTCAGAAATACGTGGCAAGTAAATAAAGAATGTTGTTCCTTCCCCTTGAGTGCTTTCAATATCCAGATAGCCTCCTGTCTGGCGAATAATCCCGTAGACCATGGCTAGTCCAAGACCGGTCCCCTCACCTACATCTTTAGTCGTAAAAAACGGTTCAAGAATACGTCCCAGATTTTCCCTGGAAATGCCGCACCCTGTATCAGAGACTTTGATAAGTATCCAATGACCAGATGGCATTTTTTCTTCCATCACATGAAGCTCTTCACGATTAATAAAGTTTTCAGTTGTAATAGATAAACACCCTTGCTCTTTCATAGCATCACGCGCATTTACAGCTAGATTAATAAGAACCTGTTCTATCTGCCCTTCATCGACCTTCACTAGACCAAGGTCAGAGCCATGACGCATATCCAGATCTATCTTTGCACCAATTAAACGACGCAATAAATGTGAAAGTTCTGTGAGAATATCTGTAACATCGTGCACACGTGGGCGCAGTGTTTGCTGTCTGGAAAAAGCCAGAAGCTGCCGCACAAGATTTGATGCGCGGTTAGAATTCTGCTTAATCTGCATAATATCGCCAAAAGACGGGTCCCCCGGTTTGTGACGCAGCAAAAGCAAATCGCAAAAACCGATAATTGCTGTAAGCATATTGTTAAAATCATGCGCAATCCCACCAGCAAGTTGCCCAACAGCTTGCATCTTCTGAGATTGAACAAATTGCTGTTCCAGAGCTTTTTTATCTGTCACATCAATAAAATGCAGCACAGTGCTACCACCATCAGTCAAGCGCCTTGCATAAAGTTGAACAGAGATTTTCCGGTCATCTTTACCTTGCAGCGAAACATCAAGGGCTTCATTCATAGGCTGCCCTTCCCGCATTTGTTTCATAGCGTTAATAACACGCTCACGGTCTTCATCAGCAATAAGAAGTTTGAAGTGCTTGTTTTCTAATAAGTGCCGTTCCTGTTCCATCATACGGGCAAATTGATTATTACAATCTTCAGTCATACCCTCATCATTTACCAGTATAATTCCCAGTGGAGCTTCTTCATAAAAACGCAAAAAGCGATCTTCAGAGGCTTTGAGTGCGCGACGCATTTTATGCTCGGATGTAAGATCATGGACAACAGCACGCGTACGTACATTACCGCCATCATTTTTCATAACGCTGTAATTAATGGAGGCAAGAAAACTCTTTCCTCCAGTTCCTTTCATTTCGACTTCGACTATTTGCTTGTCTCCGCCTTTATCAACTAAATCATAAGGCTTTGCTTTCTGAGGTGGCTTTATCAAAAATGTGTGTAAATAGCTATTTAGTAAGTCCCTTAGATCTATCCCCAACCAACGCGCCAACGTTGCATCTGCAAAAATAAATTGCCCACTCTCATCGACAGAGAAAAAACCAACAGGAGCATTATCGATAAAATCAGTCAGCTTCTCCCGCTCTTCACGAACAGAACGATCGGCAGTATATTGTTCGGTAACGTTATCCAAGCGCCAATGTATAAATCCTGCATGTCCGGCTATAGGTTGAGCAGACACCTGATACCAGCCTTCATAGTCCGGCTTCTCGCAATATAGTTCTATGGAATCAGCTAAACCACGATGCGCTTGTTCAGACAATGATCTAAATAAGGCTGCAACCTGATCGTTATCAGAAAACATCTGGACCAATCCGTCATAAGTTGTTTTCTTTTCAGACGCACATAATTCTTTGAACTTCCCATTACAATAGATCGTATTATCTGCACTATCAGTGATTAAACGTCCACCTCTGCTACCTTCGAACACCTCATTCATCAAATCTAGTTCTCGTTCCTGACGTCTGAGAAGATTTTGCGTACGGCGCGTAATAAAAGCTAGAGCGCTTGCCATCAAGAAAACAGATATCGCCAGAATGATGGTGCTTTGATCCATATTAGCCAAGCGAATAATATAGATCACAGACACAAGATAGAGCAGCACAATCCCTACCAGAAGAACAACGTGAAGCCTGTTGTGTTTTTTAGATGTATAAGGCTCAGTCGTTCTGCTATAACGATTAATGAATTCGGAATGATCTGTATTCATTGACGGCTATGCCTCTTATGGATATTAGTGCAAATATTGATGCAAGGTGATTTA
>JAGLKS010000023.1 GCA_023140905.1 Alphaproteobacteria bacterium
TATATTGATACAGGCAAAGCCTATCTTGTCTTTTATGAAATACCACGCAATGTGCAAGATGTTTCTATTGGTGCGATCTCACGCTGTGTTCCTGAAAAATCCTATTTTAAATTCTTGCAATTGGTTTTTGATACACAAAAAGAATGGGTGGAATCCGCTGACGTTATTAAGCAGATAAAAGAAAAAGCCGTTATTGCCGGAGCTTCACCGAAAGCTATTGAGCTATGCTATCAGAATAAAGAATTGCGCATGTCTTTGGTTGAAGAAGCTGAGAAAACGTTCGAAGAATATGAGATAGAATACACTCCCAGCCTTGTTATTAACGATTCTCACGTTGTAATGGCATTGAGTTCATATGAAGAAATCCGCGACATTATTGAAGATGAGTTGGCAAAAGCAGAAACACTGGCAAAAGAAAGCATCGTTGAAGAGGAGAATACTCCTGTCAATCATGATGTTGAAGCACCGGTTGTAACGGATGAACAAACAGAAGAACAATCTTTAGAAACTGAAGTGTTCCCTGTTTTTATTGAACCACAAGCCGGCTTTGAAGAAGAAAAGCATATAGAGCTTGATATTAAAGCTCTGGCTGAACCACGTGTATTAGGTGATTCTAATGCTCCGTTAAAAATTTCGGCTCATAATTCTTTTACATGTAGCGCGTGTAAAACATTCCACATGGAATCGTTTGAACGAATTAAAGCTGATTATATTGATACAGGCAAAGCCTATCTGGTCTTTGAGGATTTTCCACGTAATAATCCTGATGTTACTATTAGTGCTATTGCGCGATGTGTTCCTGAAAAGTCTTATTTTAAATTTATAAAATTGATCTACAAAACTCAAAGTCAGTGGATGAAAGGAGATTATTATAAAAGTTTTATTAAGCAAAATGCCAAACTTACAGGAGCCGATTCTGCATTGATCGAGAATTGTTCCAAGAATAAAGAATTGCATGAAACATTAGCAGCACGTGGGCAATATGTATATGAAACGCTTGGTGTAGATAGTACTCCGACTTTTGTCATTAATGATAAAAGGAAAGTTATTGGTGCTGTTCCTTATGCACAATTTAGAAAAGTCTTGGAAGAAGAGTTTGCAAAAGTAAAAGCTGAGAATAAAGGCAAAAGCCAGTAGAAACATAAAAGCCCATGGTTCAATTCACAAAACTTCGACTAAGTGGTTTTAAGTCATTTGTCGATAAAACAGAGCTAGATATTAATCCGGGCCTGAACGGTATTGTTGGGCCGAATGGCTGTGGTAAATCGAATCTAGTTGAGGCTTTGCGTTGGATTATGGGCGAAAGCTCTGCTAAACGCATGCGCGGAGATGGCATGGAAGATGTTATTTTTGCGGGAACAGATAAACGCATCCCTCGAAATTTTGCCGAAGTATCTTTATTGCTTGATAATTCAGAGCGTAACGCACCGGCAGCATATAATAAGGTTGATGAAATAGAAGTTGTTCGCAAAATTGAGAAAGACAAAGGATCCGGCTATAAAATCAACGGAAAGAATGCCCGCGCCCGCGATGTGCAAATGCTTTTTGCTGATACTGTAACAGGAGCCAATTCCCCTGCTCTGGTTTCTCAAGGCCGTATAACACATATCATTAATTCCAAGCCATATGATCGACGTATGATATTGGAAGAATCTGCCGGAATCTCCGGTCTTTATGCTCGTCGCCATGAAGCGGAACTACGATTACGTGCAGCTGATAATAATCTTATTCGTCTTGAGGATATATTGGGCAGCATGGAAAATCGCCTTAATAGTTTGAAGCGACAATCCCGTCAGGCTATGAAATATAAGAATCTCAGTGCGTCTATACGAGAATTAGAAATACAAATCACATATCTGGAATGGCTGGTTTTAATAGAAAAACAACGGGGTTTGAAAGAAGAATTTGCATCATCTGAGTCAAAAGTTGCAGAGAATTTAGCCGTTGTAACTCAGCTAACAAAAACCCAAAATACACAAATTGAAGATCTATCCCCTCTTCGCAAAAAAGAAGCAGAGGTTTCGGCAATTTTGCAGAAAAGCAAACTTGATTTTCAACATCTTGAAGATGAGATTAAACGTTATCAAAACGATTTACAGGAGGCAAAAACTCAACTTCATCAAATATCTATCGATCATCAACATGAAGAACAAACTTTGGCTGAAACATCAGAACAGCTTGAAAAAATCGAAGTTGAATATAAAGCACTGTTGGAAGAACAAGAACGCGATAACAGGGTTTTTGAGCAAAAATCTGAAGTAAAGCAAAAAGTAAATAAAGAGCTGTTTGTTATCGAAGAGCGATATAGTGCTTTAAAAGAAAATGCCGCAGCTAATATGGCCCGTAAAGAAGCTCTGGAAAAACAAATACAGCGCCATAAAATTCGAATTGAATCATTAAAAGAACGACTGGACCGTACACAAGAAGAGCGTGCAGCATGTGTGCTAGATGATAAAATGTATGATGATATTGCAACTTGCGAGAAGCAGTGTGCAGATAAAGAAACCGCGTTAATTACTTTAAAGTCTCAAAATGAGGACATTGTTGCTAATATTAAACAGGCAGAAGAATCTCGTGAAAAAGCGCGTGATATTTTAAATAAGCAACAAAATAATTATGCAGAAATTTCTGCGGAGCTTTCTGTTTTAGAAGAGTTTTTTAGTAAAGATGATGGTGAAAACTTTGAAAGCGTTCTTGATAAGGTGAGTGCCGATTTAGGATTTGAAAAAGCTCTATCACGTGCCTTGGGCGATTCGTTAATAGCAGCGCTGGATGAAGATGCCCCTGCCTATTGGACGGCTATGAAACAGGATGACACTCAAGCTTTTCCCCCTCTTCCAGATGGTGCAACTGCGATGTATGCTCATGTCATTGCACCAAAAGAGCTGCATCTGGCATTATCATTTATTGGATATGTTGAGAATACCGAGCAAGGAAATAATCTTGTAGGCAAATTAAAGCCCGGCCAGTCTCTTGTATCTGCTGATGGTGCATATTGGCGTTGGGACGGCTATTTTATTCGTGATACAGCAACAGATCGCCATAGTGTCTACCTGGAACAAAAGAATAAGAAGAGTAGTATTGATGTAAAAAGACAACAAAGTGCAGCCTATTTGAAAAAGCATCAAAATGCTTTTGACGAAGCGTGTTCCTCTTATGATAAAACTTGTGATGCGCGTGATGAAATAAACAAAAAAATTAAAGCATGCGAAGATATACTTTCCGCTTTACGGCCTAAATTACAAAATCTTAAAGACCAGACATTACGCATTAAAGCAGATCAAAAACGATATGATGAGCAAGTTTTGTCACTACAAGAAGATTTAAATGCAACTGAAGAGCTTTTGGAAAATGATGAGAATGCGTTATCGGTTGTCATTAAATCACAAGGCGATGGTGAGAATAATTATGCATTAATAGTTGAGGTAAAAGAACAGCTTGATTTGATTAGAGAAGAATACCAGCATGCTGTACGTGATTTGGATATCTTTACACAAGAGCGCAATACGCGCTGCGCACGTATGCA
>JAGLKS010000230.1 GCA_023140905.1 Alphaproteobacteria bacterium
GATTATGTTTTTGACGGCAGCAAAGGACAACCTTATTTTGAGTCGGACCCTGTATCACCACTTGGCGTTTACGGAAAAAGTAAAGAAGCAGGCGAAAGCAAACTGCGATCTATACTTAAACAGCATATTATTGTGCGTACTTCCTGGCTGTATGGCACATACGGGAATAATTTTGTAAAAACAATGCTTCGTCTCATGAATGAAAAAGAACAGCTCAATGTCGTCAACGATCAAATTGGTTCACCTACATTAACCATCGGTCTCGCGCAGGCTATTGTTAAAATCATACAGGATAATAGCAAAGAATATGGGATATACCATTATAGTGACGAAGGTGAATTAAGCTGGCATGATTTTGCCTGTGAGATTTATAAACAGGGTAAAGAAATAGGATTGATCAACAATACCGTAAAAATCAACCCTGTTCCTTCAAACGCATACCCTACTCCTGCTAAGCGCCCTGCATTTTCTCTTTTGGATAAAACAAAAATCAAAACAATCCTGGGTGTTGAAGTCAAAGACTGGAAAGAAAATCTTAATACATATTTAATGATGGAAAAGGACAATAAATGAGGCATTTTAAAAATATACTGGTTACAGGCGGAGCAGGATTTATAGGATGTAATTTCATACGTTACATATTTGAACAAACAGACTACTCGGGTAATATCATTAATTTTGATAAACTTACCTATGCGGGTAATCCGGAATCTCTTTCCGACATTGCGGCTCAACATAAGGATAAATACACGTTTATACATGCTGATATCTGTGATACAAAAATAGTTGAAAGTACATTAGAAAAATACCCGATTGACTGCATTGTACATTTTGCTGCTGAATCCCATGTAGACCGTTCCATATCAGGACCGGCAGAATTTATAACAACCAATATCAACGGTACATTTACACTTCTTGAATCAGCAAGAAACCTTTGGAAAGACAGAAAGAATGTACTCTTTCACCATATATCAACAGATGAAGTGTACGGCAGCTTAGGTGACACCGGTTATTTCTTTGAAGATACACCGTATGATCCAAGGAGTCCTTACTCAGCATCTAAGGCAGCCTCTGACCATATTGTACAGGCATATAAACACACATATAACATGCCGATAACTATGTCTAACTGTTCCAATAATTACGGACCCTTTCATTTTCCTGAAAAGTTAATTCCATTAATGATACTCAATACTCTTGATAAAAAACCGCTGCCTGTCTATGGAGAAGGGTTAAATGTGCGTGACTGGCTCTATGTTACCGATCATGCTGACGCCATCTGGAAAATAATCACACAAGGAACTATTGGGGAATCCTACAATGTAGGCGGCGAAAATGAATGGAAAAACATCGATGTAGTAAATAAACTCTGCGAACTTGTTAGCGGGGAAACAGGTGAACCTGTTGATACATATAAAGACCTCATAACCTACGTTACAGACAGACCAGGACATGATCTGCGGTATGCCATTAACTGTGATAAAATAAAGAACGAGCTGGGATGGAAACAATCCGTTACTTTTGAAGAAGGCCTTCTTAGTACTATCCGCTGGTATATTAAAAACACCGACTGGATTAAGCATGTACAAAGCGGTGA
>JAGLKS010000231.1 GCA_023140905.1 Alphaproteobacteria bacterium
TAAGCAGGAAAACAGAACTGTTGGCATATTTTCTAAATATAACAACCCATCATTTATGCACCATATATCAAATCGGCATGAGATATCAAAGCGCATAATCAACGAGCGCAACCCGAAAAACAGGCCAATTAAAATAACCCCAAATAACAAACTGTGAAAATAATTAGGCCTCGCTCGAATAACAGACAAACAGAAAAAAGGCAAAAATAAGCACAGAAAAGGAGAAATATCACGCAACATTGCGTTCAAACTATTTCCCGCTATTGCACCACCTATTAGAGGCACAGTAAAACCATAGATAAATAAAACCTGCCCGGCACTTTTCCAAAAACGTACACGTTCAAAATGGACCAGAATGTTCCGAAAATTCGATATACCGATACTTAAAGCTAGTAAGATAAAGAGTATAATCTCGCTCTTGCCAAAGTGATCCGGCGTAGGAGAACCAAACAGCGCATAAACAACACAAGCACTAAACAAACATATAGCTCGATAATCATAAGCATTTATGCTGAAAGAACGCCCTCTTTCCTTCAACATACTAAATACGGGGAAATCTATTGGTGAATAATACTTTTTACTAATCATTAGGGTCATTAAATAAACGTGCAGGCTTCTTCAACCCTAAAGACTGACTGGATGATGAAGACTTAGCTGTATAAGACAAGCCGGTTTTTTCAGAAGATGATCCCCGCAAAGTTGTTATTTTGCCCAATGCGATATCTTTTTTGCGCTGACGCTCAAGTGCTTTATCTTCTTTTTCGGTCTTATAAGCTGCGATAGCGAGTTGATGTTCTTTTTCACCTTTAATGCGCGACGCTTCTGCTTCTTTATAAACACCTATCATATGTTTAGCTGTTGCTTTACGTGTTTCATATTCCATTTGCAAAGCGTGATTAATATCCGCCTGACGATTAGCGACAGCCTGCTTGGACATTGTCTGGAACTGCTTGGATGTTTTCTGCATTCCCATCTCAACATCATTATAAGCTTGTATAACAGTTTGTAGCCCACCAGCATTAGAATTGTAATTACGTGAAGGATCTTTCGTATTATAAAGCTGAGATCTATTTGCCGCGGTGGAAGCTTTCGGCACATTATAATAGCCATTTGAACCTGACTTAGATTTGTCTTTGTTACCAGTATATGCAGGAGAAGACGTTGCCCCTTTTTTCGCATTCCACAACTCTGCCGCATCCAGATGGATCATTGGCTGAAAAGCTGCAACACTTACAGAAAAAGCCAAACAAACATATAAATACGGGTATTTCATAACAAACACCTAAACAAATTTACCAGTAGGATTCTCACAAAAAAGCTATTCTACAAACAAGAAAATATACCTTTTCATAGTGTAACAGCTCTTCCACCCTTTATGCAAAACTAAAAATTCCAAAGTTTAGATATTTTTCTGTGCGGCATCGCCGAAATATTAAGCCATTTTTAACGATTTAACGATACCTTTAGAGGGCTTATGTAAAACGTTATCAACGCTTTTACCTCATTATATAAAAGCGTAAGTGAGATGGAGTTGTAATATGCTGGTTAATGTAAAAGAATTTCTAGAACATGCTGATATACGAGAAGCCTTGTATCCCGGTAAAAGACTTGTCAAACCATGTAAACAAATTGGACAATATAAAAACCATTGTATTGTCATTGACTGGCGCGATCCTGAAATTATCAGCATCGATATAAAACCAGGTATTAGTGGCAAACAACTCGCTCCTGAAGTTGTTAAAGAATATCCTGTCTGCTTCCAGACACCAACTTACGTCAAAATTAAAGTTATGAATGACGATGAAGAAGAAGAAAAAGAAGGTGAGGAGGAAGAAGGCGAAGAAGGCAAATCAAAAGGCAAAAGTGGCGGCGGCGGTAAGAAACCGGCACAGAAAAAGAAAAGTCTGGAAGATATACAACTTATTGCAGCCCGCTTTAGCGAAAGTGCCGAAGGACATATACCCTCTTTAGGTGAAATTAAAGAAATGATGGTGATGGGCGTAGAAATAGCAAAAGAAGCATTTGGTACTGCTTTTACAGAGTTAACACGCCAAATCAATCACGCTAGAATTTCAGCAACAGAAATTCTGGCTAAATCAGCGAATCTGGTAACACGCGTAACACCACCCGGCTTCCTGAAACCTAAAGGCGATGAAACACAGCTTTACAAATATGACCGCGAGAAAAATGCCGATATAGGTACCGGCATGAGTTTGGGGTGATATGCACTTTATAGTAATTCGACTTAAGAATAATACATTTTACTTGAGTAATTCTCTTGATTATCTGCGCATAATTTCATCACCGTAGCTACGGCTATGCT
>JAGLKS010000232.1 GCA_023140905.1 Alphaproteobacteria bacterium
TACGCCACACCATCAAGGATAATATCGCTTGACCCTATAATTTTGTTTTGGAGATTTGACTTTTGAGGAGCATCCCTATCTTGAAAGAACACCACGCCTTCAAAGTCTTCACCTTCTAGAGGGGCAGAAAAATACACACTACGTCCACCAGAAATATCGACCTGCGCATAATCTTGGCCACTCCCCGTTAGAATGATAGTTACCCCTTCACCATACAAAGATCCGCCACCAGCCACTTTAAAGTCACCGCCGTCAATAATATATGTACCGGGTTCGAAGATAACATCCCCAGTCCCTGAAATATGCAGTCCGCCGCAGTAAACACCGGGGCTTAATGTAGCCGAAGCTGAAATACTCATTGCTTTCGGTTTGCCACTACCACAAGAACTGTAACTTGGTATTTCCAAATCCTCATAAGGATCGTCAAGAGCTGCTACATTTGTTTTTAAGAGATTATAATCAAATTCAGCTGATCCTCTGGCTTCGTACCCACCACTGATACGTACTGTTCCAACCTCAACTTTTGCATTACCTATCAAGGATAGTGCTTTATCATCTGTAGAATTAATGGCCAAGCCACAATCAGGAGCAATAAACTCAGCATTACCTTGTACCGCAATCGCAGAAGAATCATCTTCACTAAGACTCAAAACACAGAATTTACCGTTAAAATCAGAAACATGGACATCTGCATCTGCGGTTATCCCAACAGGATCTTTAAAAAGAATTCGTGAGAAATATGCATTTGAATCTTGAGAAACCGTTGCTCTAACAACAACTCCATCGTCGGTTTGTTCTATTATTTCTATAGTTAAAGCACCGTTTGCGCTTTCATCATAACCATTATTTTGCGCCTCTCTTATTGCCGCAGTTAGCATGTTTTCAGAACTTCCTTTTGCGACTTCCCAACCTGCAGCTAATGCCGCACTATCAGCAGAAAGCTGCAAGTTACGCTTATGTACCATCCATAAGCTAGTATCAGTGCCAAGCCCAATAACACCCAAAATAACCGGAAGCGCCAAAGCCACGATTGGAGCAATAGCTCCACTTTTTTTCACAAGAAAATTTGTCAGCAATGATGACGATAGTATTAATTTCTTTAAAATAACCATAACCTAATTCCAATACAAAAATTATTTTTATGACACAGCGTATGCGAAAAAGTGCTTAAAATACTCTATTCCATGGTACCAAATAAGAATTTCTTAAGGCTTAATTATTTATACAATTTTACACAAAAACTATTTTCATGACACAGTGCCTTTTTTCATCCTAACATGTATTCTATTCATTAAATGTCGAATAATCTACATTCTTTTTGTCCATAATAACCACGTCTCCCCATTGTAAAACCAATTCTTCCTGACGTTTTTTTATTGCTTCCATACGTTTAATTCCGCTCTGATAGAGAAAAGAAGAAACAATACCTGTCACAACCCAATCAATCATATAACCAAACATTGCCGCTGTATAAATAATAACCATGTAGCGCGTATTCATCACAATATCCAAACTCGCCTCAAAATCATTTTCTGAAGACCAAAGTTTAAAAATAAAAGGAATACAGCCAGCTAAATTCATTGCCGATACTGTTGACACTTTTGCACTGGAACGCCGTGACATTAAAATATAGATAACCGCGCTAGGAAGCATTCCAACAAAAAGAAGCATAGACGTCGGTAAGAAAACAACACCTACAACAGTAATAAAAGCCAGCCATATACGAACTTTTATATTGTTGGATTTTTTATCGTCTTGTTGTTTTTCTGTATTTTCTGTATTTTCCGTATCTTCTTTTTTATTCGCCATTTTGCCGCCTTTAATCAAAAAATCCTATATCCTGAAACATAGGCAAAAACACACATTACCGTAATCACCGTAGCAATAACCCAAGACACTAAAGAGGCTGCTTCCTGACCGTCAACAACACCATACGTTTTCTTATTAGCCAGCCTGCGATTATATTGCTCATATTCATATTGCAGTAACTTATATTCTCTCTTGGCCAATTTAAAAGCTTTAGCATCACTCTGACGCGCCGCATAATTATCAATTATATTTAACATGCCAACCAGATTTCCTTTATCCGCCTCTTTTTTAACATTATCAATTATTTGCTTACGCAATTTTATATTGTTATAAACTTCATAAACACCAGATAACGACTCTAAAAAAACTTTTGCAATCGCAGGAAGATCCTGAATTCTGGTTTTTTTTTGTAACGTCGCCAGAAAACGCAGATTACCGGCAATTTGGCTATCTTTTTCAGGTTGTGAAAGATCATACATAACCCGTTCCATTAATTTTGTTTCATGCACAGAGAAAAACGCAGTCCCTTGCGAATCCATGAATATCGCGATCTGCCCACCCTTTGTACAATTTTCCTCAAAACTACGCAAACACGATTCCGCACTATACACAAAGTGATCCTTAAATTTCGGACTAAAACACGGTGCTGTCCGGCATAAATGATAAACGCATTTTTCTTCGCTGTTTCCGTATTTTTTCTGTCTTAGAATTGTACGACAAACATCAAAATTCTTAATCAAAATCAAGATCTCATTTTGTGAGAAAGTCTTCAGAATAACGGCATTATCCATAACATTTTGCAGGAAAGCATCTTTAAATACAGAAATGTTTCCACCTTCATAACAGGTACGAGCCATTAACCCGCCAATACCATCATAAGTAAAAACGCGCCCTTTATAATATATCGGCAACATCGGATTAAGTGCTAGAACAATCTGGGTTATAGTGAAATCTATATTATCTTTACCAGAAGACAATTCACTTATTCGTTCCATTGCCTGAACAAACTTTTCATTTATATCTTTGTTATTAAATGCCTTTTCAACCCATTGAGCCAACTCCCCGCTATCAACCGCTTTCAATGTCTCAGACGCATCCTCTATTAAATCCAACACAAGAGTATCTGGAAATAAATATTTTTTCCCTTGAAAAATAAACGGTCTGTTTGCTTTTGCACGACGTGGCGGCGGTGGCGGCGTCATACGAGATCCATCCAGCCACGAAAATATTTCTTCTGTCGTCCAACGCTGTGAAGGCTCATCATACAACAATCCACGTAATAGCTCTACATATCTTGTTTGTAGGCGTTCAGCCCCAATAATTGCTGAATAGCTGCCAAGCTCTATTTTTCTACGTAAAATTTCTTTATCGCTTAGCCCTTCAAGCTCATTATTCTTGCACAATAATAACGCCAGACTCATACCAAATGCATAAACATCATCTGCAGACGTACCATTACCCCGCCCAAAGGGTTCGGCTGAAGCTTTCTCCACTGACATAAACAAAGAAGGTTGAGAGCTAAGCGGATAAACAGACAAGCAGTCTCCCAAAATAACAGGTCTATTTTTATCGCGTCCACTAAAAAAGATATTCTCCGGGCGAATTGATCCGTGGCAAAAATTGCGGTCTTCAAGAGTTTTTAATACACGCGTTATCGGTGCAATCAAATAATCAGACACCCCAGTTTGCCGCCAATTACTCTTATTCACTCCATCAGGAGATATAATGCACTCTCCTATCGAAGCGTCATATACAAAGACATATTGTTGCTTACCGACAAGTGGCCAATACACAACGCCATGATCAATGAGGCGCAGCAAAGATGTGTCCGCAAGACTCTCATACCCATCAGCTGACTTCCAGCGCGGCAATTGCCCATGATCCGCGACAAGAGCTACATAACGCCTATTCATGTCACGTTGGCTCATAGCTGCATAAGCATATGAATCCCCATTATTAAATTGCTGCATGGGTTTTGAATCATCAATAAGAAGATTCTGATTTAAATTAACAATAGAACCTGTTTTGTTCGTTCTACGTTTTGTTTCTTCTTTTTGCTCATCACCTTGCGGCTCAGAACCTTGTGGCTCAGAGGGACGTATCAACTTATTCTGAGAAGATTCTTCATGTGCAGATATTTGTTGAGAATCATCAGCTTCAGTCATAAACACTCCTTTTGATGCACGCTATAAGAACTATCACATGTAATACCGCTTCTCATTCTTTGAATACGAATTGGTAAAAACCACGTGCTGGATTTTAAAACGCCTCACTGCAAAAGTAAAACGGCATATGAAAAACATGCCGTTTTATTCAAAAACAAATATATCAAAACACAAAATATCATCGTTTTTAGCTAACAAACGGATCGCACATTAATATCGTATCATCACGCTCAGGACTAGTAGAAAGCATACTCACAGGTGCTCCAATAAGTTCTTCGACATGACGAACATATTTAACAGCTTCTGCTGGTAAATCGGCCCATGACCGTGCACCATAAGTACTTTCGCTCCACCCTTTCATAGTCTCATAAATCGGCTCCACATTAGCCTGATCTACCTGTGAAGAAGGATAGTAATCAATAACCTCGCCATTCAAACGATATCCGGTACAGATCTTGATTTCCTCAAGCCCATCAAGAACATCAAGCTTGGTAAGAGCAATACCACTAATACCATTCACGCACACAGCCTGACGCACAAGCACAGCATCGAACCAGCCACAACGCCGCTTACGCCCTGTCACTGTACCAAACTCATTCCCTTTTTCACCGAGAAAATCCCCAATTTCATCATTAAGTTCAGTAGGAAACGGACCCGTTCCAACACGAGTTGTATAAGCTTTTGCAATGCCAAGTACATATTTCAGTGCATCAATACCTACACCGGAGCCAATTGCTGCTTGTGCTGCAACTGTATTAGAAGATGTAACAAACGGATAAGTTCCATGATCGATATCAAGCATAACCCCTTGAGCACCTTCGAATAAAATTTTCTTACCTTCATTGCGCACAGCCTCAAGTCTACGCCATACAATACCAACATATCTCAGGACTTCATCAGAAATCTTCATTAAATCCTTATACATTTGTGCCGGATCGATTGTCTCAGCGCCCAAACCTTTAAGTAAAATATTGTGATGAGCCATCATCTTATCAATTTTTTTGCGCAACAATTCCGGGTGATACAAATCACAAATACGAATTCCGCGCCGTGCAATCTTATCTTCATAAGCAGGGCCTATTCCTCGTTTAGTCGTTCCAAGCTCACCATTCATTGCAATATCCAAAGCAGTATGTACCGGCAAAATTAAATTCGCAGTTTCTGCAACAACCAAATTCTCAGGGGTAACATTAACGCCTTTTTCTTTAATTTCTGCAATTTCTTCCAGTAAAGCCCATGGATTAACCACAACACCATTACCAATCATCGATACTTTGTTTTCCCGTACGATGCCCGATGGAAGAAGCTTGAGCTTATATTCCACACCATCAATCACCAATGTATGTCCTGCATTATGCCCGCCCTGAGAACGCACAACTACATCAGCACGAGAAGAAAGCCAGTCAACAATCTTCCCTTTTCCTTCATCGCCCCATTGAGCACCAATCACAACAACATTACTCATTCTTCAATCCTCGCCTTTTCTAAATAAAAACAAAATAATAATACCGATCAATACAAATACGGACCGGAGATAAACTTCACCACACTTTATAAGTTACTTCTACAGTTTTAAGTTACTTCTATAGTTTCACAACCTGACCATTTTTATACACGTGTGTGCAATCCTGCATAGGCCTATGGCTTTCTTCCATTCCACGCACAGTTATCCATCCTTGATCTTGCAGCCTTTTCACTTCATTAAAAGGTACAAATACTGGAACAAAAACACTCTCAAAATCTCCAGATAACCGCGTAAATTTTGAAACTGTATCCATATATAAAGTAAATCCACGCGCCGTATCAGAGTTTTTCTTATCGCCAAAACATAGATTATATGCACCTCCACGCCCCAATTCTCCACGAGCTTCTGAGCTAAAGAGCGTAAAACCATACATTTTGTGATATTCAAACCCTCTTTGTTCAATCAAATCAATGGTAATCGCCACATCTTCGATTTGCATATCCGATAGAGCTTTTTCCAAGCCCTTACATAAATCTGTCAAACGCTGAATATGGCCGCGAAGTTCCGGTTCTTCTTTTAGCCCATCAATCTTTTCAAGCATAGGCAACGCCCTTTTCATAGGCCCTGTTGCTTTCATCATTTGAGCAATCAATGAAGTTTTAGGGTGGTCAAAAGCTTCTAATGCTTGAACATCGCGTTGTTCAACGGCTTTTGCGACACCATCAAGCATATCTTCGGTCATATCTTGAGACATAGCTTTAATCAGTCCGGCAATACAACGCGGCACAGTCAGATCAATTGTAATGTCTTTAATGCCAAGAGCTTTCAGCCCCAAAAGAGGTAAAATACAAATCTCGATATCACCATATAGCTGCTGTGTATTATCGATTAACTCGCACCCTACTTGCGTAAATTGCCGACGAGTCCGTATCTGTCCGGCCCGTGTCCGTAAGACCTCATTAGCATAAGCCAAACGCAAAGGATGCTCCTCACCTTTTAAGCGTGAAGATGCAATACGTGCTATCTGTGCCGTTGTATCACAACGAACACCAAGCATACGGTGGCTTACAGGGTCCATCAAACGGAACATATCTTGAGACAAATGTGCCCCCGGTCCCGGATCAATCAAGCTATCTTCGAATTCCAAAAGAGGGGGCTTAAACCGGCGATATCCAAATCCCCGGACAAGCTGCATTAGTATATGTATGGAGTTAGCCTCCCCTTCCGCATCGGGAGGTAAAACATCTGCAAAACCATTCGGCAGTAGTGCCAAGCTTTCATCAGCCTTACTCATCAGCACAACGTTCTTTCATGTGTGTCTCATTATTTTTTGTATACAAGCCTCGAAGGAGTGATACTTTCGGACACTATCCTATATTAGAAGCTTTTTCAATAACTGCGCATAAATCA
>JAGLKS010000233.1 GCA_023140905.1 Alphaproteobacteria bacterium
TAAAATTAACGATAAATAATCCTTCACTTGTAAAGAAAATCTTTAAAATTGACTATCTCTGCAGCAAGACCGCAGGGAGTTCTGGATATCATTAAAAAAATACAACAAGAATTTAATCAATAACCGATCGATCACTCATTTTATCGGTAAACTCAGTCTTTAAAAGATTGTAATAATTGTTCATTCCAACCACATCAGCTCCAATACTGATAAATTTGTATCCCATATCAATAAACTCATCCAGATTGTTGAAGTTGCCAGTAGTTGCTGCAAACTTTCCATGCTTAATAGCCACTTCGGCAACACGTTGACGTGCTTCAAGCAGTTTCGGATGATTCATGTCACCTGGTGCACCAATACCTTGACTAAAATCCCCCGGTCCAAAGAAAAGCATGTCGTAACCTTCCAGGGCAGCAATGGCCTCTAATTCATCAAGAGGTTCCGGATCTTCGATTTGAAGTATAATAAAACGCTGCTCATTTGCCTGCTTGATATAATCTTCAAGCTCAAGAGTGGTATATGCCCCATCGGCATTACCTCCGTCAATTGGACGGCGACCGATGGGATGAAAACGAGTGATCTGCACCACTTTACGCGCATCTTCAAGTCCCATAATGTGCGGAACCATAATACCGGTGGCATCCAACTCCAGCGGCTGAATATAATCGCTATAAGAACCCCGAGCTACACGGACCACAATATCTACATCATGGATTTTTGCAGAACGGATTTGATTTTCAACCGTGACCCAATCAGTTGGTACATGCTCCTTATCAAGCCAGAGGCAATCAAAGCCGTACATGGCGGCAATATCAGTAACGCGTGGATCTAATAGATTAATCTTTGTACAATTGACAACTTTGCCTGCTCTTAACTTTTTTAGAACCTGGCTTTCTCTCATTTTCATATTATCTTATTTTATTAATTATTTCATTACAAATAAATAAACCAAAACCATTGGTAACATGAGCATAAAACTCCATAGTAAAGTAGTTTTCCATCCTTTCTCCTTTAATGGGATCAAGCTGAAAAGCATACTCGCCCCAATTGACACCACAAGTGATGCAGGCCCAATCCACAGAAATGTTACACCGGGTTGACCTGTTGCCACATCCCAGAAGGCGATAAGCATTGCCACAGCAATCCCGTAAATTGATCCCATTATCGTACCAAAAGGGGTTGCAAAACGTACAAACAGGGCCATAAAAAATAAATTAAAAAGTGGCGAAATAAATAATCCATTGGTTTTGGCCGTCACTTCTGTAATATTGCCCGGGACATATCGCATCATAGTACTAACACCAAGCACCAGCAGCCCTACAGAAAGACTACACCATTTTGCCAGTTTTAGAGGATTGATTTTTTGTTTCGTTTTTATCAACCAGGGAATGATATCGGCGGTAATGACCGCCGCAGTTGAATTGAGGCCCGAGGAAAGGCTCGACATTGCGGCTGAAAAAAGTGCGGCAATCACAATTCCTGCAAACCCAATAGGCAGATGATTTGCAATAAAATGGGGAAAGAGAAAGTCTGCATCGGTAATGAGATCTTTACCGTCCGGGATAAGATTAGGATTTGTGCGATAAAACCCCAA
>JAGLKS010000234.1 GCA_023140905.1 Alphaproteobacteria bacterium
TATAAAGGTCTTGGGGAAATGAATCCAGAACAACTTTGGGAAACAACACTCGATCCGAATGTTCGTACGCTTTTGCAGGTGCATGTATCGGACGCTGTTAAGGCTGATGAGCTTTTCTCTACTCTGATGGGCGATGTGGTTGAACCACGCCGCGAGTTTATTCAGGATAATGCGCTGAAAGCCGCTGTGGACACGTAGAGCTTTCCAGTACACTCGTTTAGCTGTTTGCTCTGGTTTCTGGAGTGAAGTTGTAAGGAATTAAGATTTCCAAAATTAAAGGAGACTTATCATGTCCAAGAATGTTGCAATTATATTAGCAGGGTGTGGGGCTTTTGATGGATCTGAAGTTCATGAAGCTACTCTGAGTTTATTGGCTTTAGATCAGATGGGAGCACATATACAGTGCTTTGCACCGGATATTGACCAAATGCATGTTATTAACCACGTTACCGGTGAGAAAACAGATGAAAAACGTAATGTGTTGGTAGAATCTGCTCGTATCGCTCGTGGTAATATTAAACCGTTAAGCGCATTTACTGCCGATTCTTTTGACGCAATGCTTTTGCCCGGCGGATTCGGCGCGGCAAAGAATTTATGCGATTTCGGTGTGCTTGGTGCAGAATGCTCAGTTAATGAGCAGGTTGAAGAAATTCTGTGCGCAATGCAGAAAAAAGGCAAGCCGATAGCAGCATTGTGCATCTCTCCAGTTATTCTGGCGAGAGTCTTTGAAGGAGCTAAAGTGACTCTGGGCGCTGATGGTGGCGCAGCGCAATCCATTGTTGACGGTATGAATGCACAACATGAAGTAACCACACATGGCCAAATTACTGTAGATGATACGTTGAATTTAGTTACCGGACCGTGCTATATGCTGGATTCTTCAATTAGCCAGGTTTATGACAACGTGGTTAATGTGGTAAAAGAATTATTGGACCGCGCATAAATATATTTTAGAAGAAGGAAAGAACTGCGTAATGGCATCGTTAAGCAAGCGACTCACAGATATTATGGAAGACGCATTTGGATCACTGGATTTGCCGGTCGGACATGCGCGGGTTAGTGCGAGTGCTGCGGGGCAAAGCGCAGATTTTCAATGTAATGGTGCGATGCCATGCGCCAAAATTGTCCAAACCCCCCCTCGTGAAATAGCGAAAAATATTGTTGATGTATTGCAAGAAAAAACAGGAGATGATGTTTTTAAGGAGCTTTCAGTCGGTGGTCCGGGATTTATAAATATCGTTCTAAAAGAGTCTTTTATCGCGCAACATCTCATGCAAAACGGCGCAGGCAATGGATTTGGTTTAGAAAGAATCTATGACGGTCAAACAATCGTTTTGGATTATGGCGGTCCGAATGCAGCCAAGGCTATGCATGTTGGCCATTTACGCAGCGGAATTATCGGTGATGCGTTAAGGCGTATGTGTTTGCGCGTTGGCTATAAAACTGTCGGTGATGTGCATATAGGTGATTGGGGTACACCGATGGGCATGATTTTATCCGAGTTGGATATTATGGGCTATGAGGATGAAATTACCACGGATTTTCTAGCTGAAATTTATCCTAAAGCTTCTGCCGCATGTAAAAAAGATGAAACACGTATGGACATGGCACGTGAGGCAACTCGAAAATTGCAAGCCGGTGACGAAGTCTATACAGCAAAATGGCGTCAATTTATTGATATATCAATTGCCGGGATGAAGAAAAATTACGCAGCATTAAGCGTGTATTTTGATGTGTGGAAAGGCGAAAGCCATGCCCACCCTTACATAGAGGATATGATTAACGACTTAAAGAAGCGTAATATAGCCGTAGAAAATAACGGGGCCTTAATCATTCCGATTGCTAAAGAGGAAGATAAGAAAGAAATGCCTCCTTTTATGCTGCTGAAATCTGATGGCGCAGTGCTCTATAGTACAACGGATATGGCAACAATTATTGATCGGATGAAGTGCCATAATCCGGATAAAATGGTTTATATTGTCGATCAGCGCCAAAACCTTCATTTTGAACAGCTTTTCCGTGCTGTACGTCTTGCCGGTATTGTTGAGGGAGATAAGCCGGAACTATTCTTTGCGGGCTTTGGGACAATGAATGGTAAAGATGGAAAACCATTTAAAACCCGCGATGGTGATGTGATGCGGCTGGAAGACCTTATTTCTATGGGTAAAGAGCGGGCTTATGCGCGTTTGGAAGAAGCAGAACTAGCCAAAGATATGGAAAAGGAAGAACGTGATGATGTTGCACATAAAGTGGCAGTAGCGGCTCTGAAATTTGCAGATCTGCAAAACAACCGGCTTTCCAACTATATCTTTGACATTGACCGCAT
>JAGLKS010000235.1 GCA_023140905.1 Alphaproteobacteria bacterium
GACTATTGGTGGCATACTACCTGATATTGACAGTGATTCTGGGAAACCATTAAGCCTCATATTTGGTAAAATATCTGTTTTGTTACCGGCATTATTGCTTGGGCAATTAACAACTGTAGAGTCATTCTCCTCTGAGTTCCTTGTTAGTTACTTTGTGTGTAGTTATTTTATTATTAATTACTTGATATGCGGATTAGTAAAAAAAATCACGGTTCATCGTGGAATAATTCATAGCTTGCCATTTTCCATACTATCAGGGGAAATTGGTTATCTACTTTTTGCAACATCTGAGGAGAATGTAGCGATCATAGTTGGAGGAGCCATGTTTGCTGGATGTTTGGTGCATTTGATTCTTGATGAATTACATTCGTTTACTTTTAAATATAAAATTTTCCCTGTATTAAAAAAATCCTCTGGAACTGCACTTAAATTTAAATCAGATAGTCCCTTTGCGAGTGCTGCTTTATATTGTCTGATAATTATAGCTGCTATAATTATTTCATTTGATTACGTCCCCTTCCCGGCGCTTAATGTCGAAACTTTATCAGCTCTGTTTTGAACTTCTCAGTCCAGTGGCGAGAATCACAAGCAACAAGTAAAGGAAACAACCCTAGGAAAAAGGGGTCAATTTATTTATTGAGCGAAATGAGCACAAAAAAAGGGAATTGGGAGGGAATTAGGATCAGGCTGACCCTATTTATTAGCCATAGAGTCAACACCCGACTGACAAAGTAGTACCTAGTGCAGCGTCTCATTGAATCAACACTTCTTTTTCGCAATTCAACATATTTGTCAACGCAGTATTAATTACTTTTCTAAAATCACAAATTCTCTCTTGAAGTACCTGTTTTGCCTTTTCGATTTTACTGACGATTTTTGTTTTTCTCTCTTCTTCTGACTTAGCTTTTATGTTTTTAAATGTGTTGGAATCAATGGTGGTTACAACAGAGTTGAGATATTCTTGTTTATCTTCAATTATCGCACCAAGGCGACTCCAGTCATGCATGGGAACCTTAGCCCAATCATCATTAATGAGATTGGTCATGAGCTTGAGTTGCTTTTTTAGGAATTTTCCGCTCATCAGTGACGATTCTTCCTGCAACCAGTAGGTGAATTTACGAACCGTCTTTCCTCTTAGATCTTCACCGTTATACGCCCATTTGAAAGGATGTGCATATTCTTGATTCCAGGTGTTGTTGAAATTCATAATGTTTTGAGACAACTCCTCTTTGGAACAAACACTACAGCGATCCAGGCAATTTTTCTTCATGATGCCAAACCAGTTCTCAATCAGGTTCAGCCACGAACCGTGAAAGGGTAGAAAATGAAAAACGACCCGCTTGTCAGTGGAACTTAACCATTCACGACGTTCCGCTACACTCATCAATTTGGGCACATCTACACCACATAATTCACCAACAGCCTTACATACATCGGTCGTAGAATGGGAACCATAATTGTCACAAATATAGTGAAGCATCTCTGTTGGACTGACGGTATTTATATGTCGTCTAAGAACTTCGATAATAGTGGCTGATGTGTGGTCTTCGATAACTTCTGTAAAAACTTGTCCTGTGCTCACCTCCAATACGGAAAATACTGATATCGAACCGTGCCTGATATACTCCACCTCCAGGTACTTTGGGCAATCTGGCCCTGCAGGAGTTGGTGGTGCAATGTACTCCAGTGCCTGAATGCCAGTACATTCATCAAAACAAAAAAGATTTTTCGATACGCTGGCATAAACCTCAATGATATGATCCATTTTTGTGAAAAAATCAGAATCACTGAGGTGCAAAAAATAACGAAATCTATGCGGTTTTAAGGCGTGTGCATCCAGCAAACGATGAATGCTGGCCCGACTGATCACAACATCTTCACCCAACAATTCCGGGTTGTTTTCAAAATACTGACAAGCCGCACTGAGTGTCCAGCGTGCGTACCCCGGAAGGGTCTCGAATTGGCAGAAGAAGGCAATAACTCTTTGGCCTGTGTCTTCCAAAAACTTCGGTTTCGCCCCTGGCCTGATCTTATCGTATATAGAATCATTGTTGCAAAATCGTTTTTCCCATATACGAACGGTTTGTATGTGACAACCCAAAAAACGGGCTATTTGAGCTCTTTCAATATTATGTTGACAGAGAGCCATGATGCTTAAGCGCAACCAGAGTCTCGGTCGTCGAGCCTGATCGTCATGTCCAATTTGTTCGTTGATTTTTTCTGGGGTTATCTCTTTGTTCAAGATATTGAAGAGCTTTTTTTTACCGCTTCCAGATAAACTGGCAGTGTTTTCTTAATCTTGGAAAGCCCCATATTACTCAAGTGATAGAGAATGCTTCTTGGCGAGAGATTGTATTGGCATCTTTCGTTGAGATGCTTCGAAAGTTTTTCACCACTCATTTTTCCATCTTGCACAATATCAATAACAAATTGTTGGATAAGCTCCCCCTTTATTGTTGGTGTAAAAATATAATCCTGTTTTTGTCCACGCCTTTGATCGATTAGTCCAGTCACGTCCTCCTCGGCCAGTTTTTTTGCCAATTTGCCAACACGGTCTTCGGAAAGTTGTAGTGCTTGGGCTGCTTGCTCGCGATTGATCAATCGATTGTTGAGGAGGCACAGCAACAGAGATTTGAATAGTAAAGGATTGGATAACGGTATCTGGATGTGAAGCGAATCTCCGAAGTTAACCTGGTAACACTTGTCCCTTTCGTGCAACACCACTTCCACCGATTCTACTGGGACGGTCAAAGCAGCTTGAGGTTTAAAAGATGAGTTTTTGGATCTTCGATCTTCTAAAGCACTAAGGCCTTGGTTTTGGACACGATAAAGAAGCGTTCGTAGTGTTCCTGGCTTGAAATCCAAGGCAGAACAAATCATGGGTTTACTAGCACCCAGAAGAAATAAAACCCAAGCTAAAATTTTTTTAACAATTGTATCTCCAAAAATGGCTCTGGCTTGCGAGATGCGTTTGTGGGAGAGTGTAGGGGAAAAAACAATTTTATCGCAATTCATGATATTGGCACCGCCCTTGTTTTGAAGTCTTGCGTTGTCGACACAATAGCACATGTAACGATAATATCAACATATATTGTTCTTTTGTAAAAGACAAAGACTTCAACATGGACAGGAGGCAGGTGTTTTCAATTGCGACAAACAGAAGGTGATTCAATGAGACGCTGCACTAGTGTTCTTAAAGAACAGATTCTTGAACATTTCCTT
>JAGLKS010000236.1 GCA_023140905.1 Alphaproteobacteria bacterium
AGAAAAAAGGGTCATTAGAGGTTCACTCGCTTTATAAAGGCTATGCTTACCGGGCAGTCTTTACAAAAGCATAAGCTTGTTTAAGAATTTCTTCATATTGCCTCTCGATATTCTCGTCTAAAACCGTTAAACTTCCAGAATATATAACGTACAGTTATTTTGAGAAAATGAGTCAAAGACCTTTTGAGCTAGATCCATTGTTTCGCGGACTAACGTCCCTATCTGGTTTAGGACCACGTAACGGCAAACTGGCCGAAAAGCTGGTTGGTGGGCCGCGCATAGTCGATTTATTATTTCATGGTCCTGCTGATTTTATAGACAGGCGCTTCACCTGCCCACTCAACAAAGCACCTAACGGCAAGATTTTAACTACACAAGTGCATGTTGAGAAACACTCTCCCAATACCCGTAAATCCTTACCCTATCGCGTAAAATGCACGGATGGGCATGGTGACATAATGCTTGTATTTTTTCATGCCAAGAAAGGTTGGATAGAAAAACTTTTGCCCATTAACTCAGATGTCATTATTAGTGGCCGCATTGAATACTTTCAAGGACAGCCACAAATGGTTCACCCTGAAATCGTCAAGCCACAAGAACGCGAGACACTGGAAAAAGTTGAGCCGATTTATCCTTTAACGGCTGGCATTACCAATAAAGTTCTACGTAAAGCTATGAAACACGCGCTTTCTTATGTTCCGAAACTACCTGAATGGATCGATGAAGCTCATAAAAAGCGTGAGGCTTGGCCCGATTGGGATAACGCTGTACGTGTCCTTCATAGCCCTGATAGTGAAAAAGATCTGGAACCAACATCTAAAGTGCGGATGCGTCTTGCCTATGATGAGCTTCTGGCGAACCAGCTTACACTGGCTTTAATTCGAGATCGGCAAAAAAAGATTAATGGGCGGAGTTTCCCTTCTACCGGAGTTTTGCGTAAGAAAATCAAAGATATTCTTCCTTTTAATTTAACCGGAGCTCAAAGACACACTTTATCCGAGATTGATAAAGACATGGCAGCTCCGGCACGAATGCTCCGCTTACTTCAGGGAGATGTTGGAAGTGGAAAAACTATCGTAGCAGTGTTAGCTATGATGAATGCAGTGGAAAACGGTGCTCAGGCTGCGCTTATAGCACCTACCGAGATTTTAGCGCGCCAGCATGAACAAAGCTTGAAACCTTGGCTGGAAGCCGCAGGCGTGCGTTGTGTCACATTAACGGGGCGAGATAAAGGCAAAACACGTGAAATCATGCTTAAACAAATCAAAGATGGCACAGCGCAAGTTATTATCGGTACACACTCAATTTTCCAGAGTGATGTAGAATATCAGGATTTGGGAATTGCTGTTATTGACGAACAACACCGTTTTGGCGTGCATCAACGTATGGAGCTATCAAGTAAGGGCAAAGGCACAGATATCCTTGTAATGACGGCGACACCAATCCCGCGTACTCTGGCTTTGACTGCTTATGGTGATCTGGAAATTTCTAAACTTGATGAAAAACCACCGGGGCGCAAACCCATTGAAACTATGCTGTTTTCTCAGGAAAAATTGGATCAATTAGTTATAGCGTTAAAACGTAAGATTGCTGAAGGCGTTCGGGTTTACTGGGTATGTCCACTGGTTGAGGAATCCGATGTTCTGGATCTAGCCGCCGCTGAGGAACGCTATGATATATTAAAAGCACAGTTTGGAGAGCGTATCGGCTTGATACACGGACGGATGAAACCAACAGATAAAGATGAAATTATGACACGATTTGCAAATGGAGATTTGGATATCCTTGTTGCGACTACAGTCATTGAGGTCGGTGTGGATGTGCCTGAAGCAACAATTATGGTAATTGAACATGCGGAACGCTTTGGCTTGTCACAATTGCACCAGTTACGAGGCCGTGTTGGACGCAGTTCAGACCAATCTTATTGCTTTCTGGTTTATTCTGTACCCTTAGGTGCCGTTGCAAAAGAACGGCTCAACATTATGCGTGACACTGAAGACGGGTTCATTATCGCTGAGAAGGATTTGGAACTGCGCGGTGGTGGCGACATTCTGGGTACAAAGCAAAGTGGTGTCACCGATTTTGCGTTAGTTGACCTAACGGTTCACAGTGACCTTTTAGCTACTGCGCGTGACGATGCCCAGCTTATTATTTCAAAAGATCCTACATTAGATACTGATCGTGGAGTATCGTTAAAAATGTTGCTTTATTTATTCGAGCGCGATCAGGCAATAAAGTATTTCCGTGGCGGGTAAATACGCTTTAAATATCAATGGATTGACCTGAAAGTTTTATACTTAAATTTAAGCAGAATTCACCATTACACCCGATTTACAATCACTTAAGTGTAAGCTCTTCCTTAATTTTATGAACCTCGCGCACAAGATCGTCTATGGTAGAAATCACCTTCTCCATTTCTTCAAGTGAAGGCATTCCGTAAGCACCGGAGGAATGACCCTTATTGCAAATCACTCTGGCGGGAATTCCGATTGCAGTTGCTTCATCAGGAATATCTGTTGTCACAACGGAATTTGCCCCTACTTTAGCATTTTCACCAATTGTTATATCACCAAGAACTTGGGAGCCAGCCCCCACAGTGCTACCCTTTTTCAACGTTGGGTGACGCTTGCCTTCCACTTGCCCTGCGCGCCCTATGCCACCAAGAGTTACGCCGTGATACATGGTTACGTCATCCTCGACAATAGCTGTCTGACCGATTACACATCCTGTGCCATGATCGATAAAAACGTTTTTTCCTATTCTTGCTTCTGGATGAATTTCTATACCTGTCAAAATACGGGTAATATTAGCAAATATACGCGCCAATGCTCGCAACCCCAGATGCCATAGGAAGTTGTTCATTCGATGAAAACATATTGCATGATAACCATTATAGGCAAACAGCACTTCAGCAAAAGTCGGGTTAGCAGGATCGCGTTTTTGGATAGATCTTAGATAATCGAACATGGGATTCTTCTTTTATTAATTATAATTGATTTTAAATAAGGAGATGAAAGTTTGTCTTTTTCTCAACTTGCCGTTTAGTTGCTATTAAATTGCGTTTCAAACGCACCTTATTTGCAACACCCTTGATTTTTGTGCAAATTAAAAAATCCCGTTTTCTTAGAAGACTTTTCCAGTGCTTCTTTGTGTTCTGACGGCATAATAATACCTGCAGAGACAACAAGTTTTACGCCCTCTTCCACGCTCATATCCAGATAAGCTAAATCTTTCTTTGGAACAAAGAGTAAATAACCTGACGTTGGATTAGGTGTTGTTGGAACAAAGACGTTAACTGTTTCCTGAGATGTGTGAGATTGTACCTCACCTTCACTTGCGCCAGTTACGAAACCAATAGACCAAACGTCTTTTCGTGGATATTCAAGCATTACGACTTCACGAAAAGCTGTAGATTTACTGGCCATAATAGTTTCAAAGATTTGCTTAATTGCCCCGTAAAGCGTTCTGATTACGGGCATTTGATCTACAATATATTCGGAAAAACGAATAAATAAGCGTCCAAGAAAGTTCGTCGCAAACCAACCAATGGAAATAAACGCAGCTACAACAATAATCACCCCTAATCCCGGTATTGTTGTTTTTGGATAAATAACCTCGTACCACTCAGCCGGAAGCAAATGAACAACCCTATTATCCACAAATGTAAGAAAAAGATAAGTCAGATAAATTGTGATACTAATCGGAGCTGTAACAAGTATTCCAGTTAGAAAATAACGGCGAAATCGTGCCATCAATCCAGATGATAAGCTCTGACGCTCATCATCCGCCGTCACGTTATCATCTTTATTACCATCAAGTCCTTCTGGAAGCTTTGGCTCTGGAGTTGTCTCCGTCATTATTAATCCTTTATGATATGATGATTTGTTTGCACTTGTTTACTATGGCTCTATCAAATTATAAACACAAGAAATTCCTAAACTGATTGCTCCTCTAGCTTGCCTTCAGCTAACTATCCTTTTTCGTATTTGAAACAAGCCACAAAAAAAGCACCTAAAAGGAGACGCATTTTGAGTTCATTGAACTCTAGGATCAGAACCTAGACATTTAAAGCTTGTTCTATATCTTCCAGAAGATCATCAATGTTTTCTATTCCAATTGACAAGCGCACCATATCCGGCTGAACACCGCAGGCAATTTGCTGTTCATCTGTTAACTGGCGGTGTGTTGTGCTTGCCGGATGTAAAACACAGGAGCGCACATCACCAACATGAATAACCAAAGCTATGAGTTTAAGGCTATCTTGAAAGCGTGTACAGGCCTCGCGCCCGCCTTTTATACCGAAAGTCAGAACACCGCTACATCCTTTAGGCAAATATTTTCGGGCCAGTTCATGGGTCGCGTGATTGGCCAGTCCCGGATATTTTACCCAAGCGACTTTGTCATGCTGTTCTAAATATTCTGCAACTTTCAAAGCATTTTCGCTGTGACGCTCCATACGCAAATGCAACGTTTCTAGGCCTTTATGCATCAAAAATGCGTTCATAGGACTCAAACATGCACCTAAATCACGCAACCATTGCATACGTGCTTTAACAATATAAGCAGCTTCACCAAAGCTTTCTGTATAGCTTAAACCATGATAGCTCGGATCCGGTTCCACTAATTCAGGATATTTGCCATTATTCCAATCGAAATTTCCGCCGTCAACAATAATTCCACCAACACTTGTCGCATGCCCATCAATATATTTAGTCGCTGAGTGAACAACAATATTAGCACCATGTTCTATTGGCCTACACAAATAAGGGCTAGGAAATGTGTTATCTATAATAAAAGGAACCTGCATTTCACGTGAGACTTTTACAAACTTCTTAAAATCAAGGACATTTACCCCCGGATTTCCAATACTTTCAGCAAATAGCACACGGGTATTATCTTTGAAAACCGCTTTAATTTCTTCTTCTGACGCAGCCGGATCAACAAAGCTGACTTCTATTCCCATTTTTGTAAGCGTATTAGTGAATAGCGCATAAGTTCCACCATATAAATTGCTTGCAGCCACTATATGTTGCCCTGCTATACATATATTCAGAATAGAAATTGTTATTGCAGCCTGCCCAGAAGATAAAGCCAAAGCTCCAACACCACCTTCCATAGACGCTATTTTTTTCTCAAATGCGTCCACTGTTGGATTGCTGATACGACTATACATATGACCTTCTACTTCCAGATCAAATAATTTTGCCATATGCTCTGAGTTGTTATATTTATAGGTCGTACTTTGAACAATTGGTAAAACACGAGGCTCAGAATTTTTAGGTTTATACCCTTCCTGAATAGCTTTGGTTTCCAGTCTCCATTCTTTACTCATCGATAAATCTCCTTATTGTATTCGACCATTCCGACATTTATTTTCAAAATGCAACAAAAATAGCACTAATCATCATAGATTCCTTGTTTTAACAATCCTAAGCTTTCTTTACAATTCCACCAGAAATACTGAGCATTATATAATCCATGCATCGCTTTTTTCTTGGAATAACTATGATGTTCTTCCTGACATGCTTTTGCCAGATCTTTAGCTCTTTCTTTAATCAAAGCATCATTCGATACATTAGCAACTTTTTCAAACTCTTCCGAGAATTGTATAAAATCAGAAAGCAATTTTTCTTTATCCTTTGGCGCTTCATCTTTTGTTTTCTGAGTGTAATATTCTTTTGCCATACGATTGAAATTTAGACTGTAAAAAGCTCTATTACACTCATTTATGCCCTCGTCTGAATAATCAAGCACTTTATAAAACCCGCAATTTTCAAGGCATTCCGATGCAGGATACATAAAATTTTGACAAAGATCGACCCGATTTATAAATTCTGCAGCAATTTTTTCTTTAGGATATGACGCATCAATAAAGTGAATAAAAATAGATGGACGCATATAGAATAAATTATCTGATTTCTTGTAACTTGGTGATTTGTAACCACTCATATTCCCTTGCTTAACCGCATCATGTTCCATCTTACAACGAAACCAGAACTCTTCTATACGCAAACGTGCCCATTTATTATTCGTTTTGTTATCGTTAAGAATCGTTGCTAAATCCAAACCACATTGAACAACAGCACGTTTTGCCCTTTCTTTAAGAATAACATCTTTTGTTTTATCTCCAATATCATCTAGCTCACGCGCAAGTTTTCTCATATCCTCGGAAAAAGCCTCCACTGTTTTGGGCGAATTAGATTTAATGATAAGCTCTTGCCTATATTTTTCCGCTTTATTTATATCTATCTGAGAAAATGTTTCATTGCATTTTTTGATCGCTATCTCCCGCGTGCTTTTCCCGGCGAGCACACCACTTCTATACAACATGCCACACGCATACATACATTGCATAGCAACACCATTAGCAATAACATATTTTTCACAAATTTCTTCGCGCCGGTTAAACTCTGATTTAATCTCTTCGGAAGAAGAATTAGTATCAATATGGCGCATCGGCTCTAAAGGTTTTGTATCCAGATAATCAGAATATCCGGATCCGGCATAAGCGTAACCAGCAGAAATAACACATATGCAAAATATGGTCGCAGCAACCAGGCTATATTTATCAGTACACATAATCTTTCCTCACGTTTTTGTAATGGTATAGATTGTGTCTTTAAGAATTGTAAATTATTAGCACTCACGCCGACATACATCAATACAAGAACGCTGGATTAGTTACGTGTTCTTGATATTGACCTGATATTGAAAAGATAAAAACGATAGAGAAGGTGACTAAAACAATGGTGATCGCGAAGGGATTCGAACCCTTGACCTACTGATTAAAAGTCAGTTG
>JAGLKS010000237.1 GCA_023140905.1 Alphaproteobacteria bacterium
GGAATTATTGTACCTTTGCAATGTGAATTCTATGCATTAGAAGGACTTAGCCAGCTTACAAAAACTGTCAAGCTGGTACAAAAACACTATAATCCCAGTTTAGATATTCACGGGATCGTTTTAACCATGTATGATCGGCGGAACAGGATTACAAAACTCGTTGATAAAGATGTGCGTGGCTATTTTAAGGATAAGGTTTATAATACGACTATTCCGCGGAATGTGCGCTTAAGTGAAGCGCCGTCTTATGGTTTGCCGGGTATTATTTATGATATGAAAAGCCCCGGAGCGCAGGGCTATATTAAATTAGCGCGTGAGATACTAGGTAAAGATAAACCGGTTGCAAGAACAAATCCCAGCAATCAAAGTGAAACCAATACAACACAAAAGAAACAAACAGAGGTAGCCTAAGATATGGTTGAAGATCTGGATATCACCTTAGACGATACACAAGATGATGCAATATCAAATGCAAATGATGATGATAACGCGGAAGAAAGCGGCTCGCTTGGCCTTGGCCGCGGTTTAAATGCTTTATTTGGTGATGAAGAAGGCTCTGGTGTTATTGATGAAATAGAGCAACGCATTCAAAATGAGCCGGAAGGAAGAGCGCATCAGCGTTTTACAGTTAGCATAGAGCATCTTTATCCATCTCCGTTCCAGCCACGCCGCATTTTCAGTGATAATAGTCTGAATGATTTAGCAGATTCCATTATGCAATATGGTGTGCTGCAACCGCTCTTGGTGCGTGAAAATTCGGAAGATTCTGGAAATTATGAAATTATTGCAGGAGAACGCCGTTGGCGTGCAGCACAAAGAGCACAAGTGCATGAAGTTCCTGTTGTCATTCTTGAGATAGGCGATCTTGATGCTGTTAAAATTGCTTTGATTGAAAACTTGCAGCGGGAAGATCTTGATCCGATTGATGAGGCGATGGGCTATAAACATCTGCTTGAAGATTATCGGCAAACACAAGAAGAGCTTGCCAGAGTCGTTGGTAGATCTCGTCCGCATATTACAAATATGCTGCGCCTTTTGAACTTACCCGACACAGTGCAGGCACATTTAAGTGCCGGTGATTTGTCTATGGGCCATGCCCGCGCCTTGATTACTGCAGAAGAGCCTGAAGATTTGGCGCGAGAGGTTATCAAAAAAGGTCTGAGTGTACGTCAGACAGAAAAGCTGGCTAATAACCAGAAACGTGCTGCGCAAAATAAAGTTGGCCTTGGTGCGAAGCAGCCTAAAGCCACAGCTATTCCTACCAAAGATACCGATACAATTGCGCTGGAAAATGATATGACTAACGCGCTGGGAATGAAGGTTATTATTGATAGCGCTGATGGTAAATCCGGTAAGCTTTCAATCGAATTTAAAGACCTCGATCAGCTTGATGAAGTGCTGCACCGTCTGGCACACTTTCCCGGTACCCGGCAGGATGGGTGATATTGCATTTTCTTATTAAGCCGTTAAGGTGCTCTCTGTACTATTTTTGAAAATTGCTACGTAGTGAAAAAAGTGTAGGACTGATTATGTCATATGTAGCATAAAATGGTGTCCCCGGCGGGATTCGAACCCACGGCACCAGGTTTAGGAAACCTGTGCTCTATCCTACTGAGCTACGGGGACTTTTTATTTTATATATAATAGTTTCACTCCTTACGTATTTATACGCTACGTTGCTCACGCCTACTAAAATTTGTTCCAACCTGATCTGACGATGTTACCACAACGAATAATTCAAGACATGTTTATGCCCTAAAACCAATGTCATGACAAGAATCGCGGAAATTTATTTGCTACGGCTAGCTTTTTCTTCATGACCGGATGTGCCAAAGCGTTCTTCCAGTACGTCAAAAACATCACTTGGAGGCACATTATGATGGGTAAGCATAACCATTAGATGAAAAAGCAAATCTGCAGATTCATTGCGGATGTTCTTTTGTAACGCTGGATTAGTCGGGTCTTTGTCCAAAGCCAGAGCTTCGTCTATAACTTCTTGTGCTTCTTCCAGAATCTTTTCAGCTATCTTGGAGCTGCCCTTTGAGTACAGGCTGAAAACATAAGAGTTCTCAACCGTAGCGTTTTTGCGTTCCTGCAGGACTTTGTATAGCTGATCGAGAATGTGAGATGCGCTCATCGTACTGGAATCCCTGCTTGTTTCATAGCGTCTTTGGCCTGAGCAATGGAGTATTCTCCGAAATGGAATATCGAAGCGGCAAGAACTGCGCTGGCGTGGCCTTTGGTGATGCCTTCGACAAGGTGATCCAATGTTCCTACTCCGCCGGAAGCTATAACCGGAATAGAAACCGCATCGCTGATAGCGCGGGTTAGCGGGATGTTAAAGCCTTGCTTTGTGCCGTCGCGGTCCATCGATGTTAGCAATATTTCTCCGGCCCCGTATTTTGCCATACGTACACCCCACTCTACAGCATCTATTCCTGTACCTTTGCGCCCGCCATGAGTGAGGACCTCCCAACCTTCGGAGCCATCTTCTTTTTCTTTGGCATCAATCGCGACGACGATGCACTGGGAGCCGCATTTATCGGACGCTTCTTTGATGAAACCGGGATTATGTACCGCAGCGGAGTTAACGGATATCTTGTCAGCTCCGGCATTAAGCAAGTTG
>JAGLKS010000238.1 GCA_023140905.1 Alphaproteobacteria bacterium
TGGAGCGTGCACTTGGCCAATTCTTTTTGGACACGCATACGGGTGAGCATGGCTATACAGAAATGTCTCCGCCGCTTTTGGTTCGTGATAATGCACTTTATGGTACAGGGCAGTTGCCCAAATTTGCTGAAGATCAGTTTCATGATCCTGATAGTGGACACTGGATGATTCCGACTTCGGAAGTACCTTTGACTAACATTGTTGCGGAGATGATTGTTGATGAGGAAGAATTACCCAAGCGTTTTACAGCGTTTACACCGTGTTTCCGTTCAGAAGCCGGATCAGCTGGGAAAGATACGCGTGGGATGCTTCGTCAGCACCAATTCTATAAGGTCGAGATGGTTGGTGTGACTACACCTGATAAATCTAAGGATGAGCATGAGCGCATGCTAAATTGTGCTGAAACTGTGTTGAAAAAGCTGGAATTACCGTTTCGTACAGTTGTTCTATGTAGCGGTGATACTGGATTTGGAGCACGTAAAACTTATGATATCGAAGTATGGCTTCCGGGGCAGAAAACATATCGCGAGATTTCCAGTGTATCTAATTGCGGTGATTTTCAGGCACGCCGCATGAATGCGCGGTGTCGTGCTAAAGGTGTAAAAGAGACACGCTTTGTTCATACGCTGAATGGTTCAGGTGTGGCTGTTGGACGTGCTCTGATTGCTGTGATTGAGAATTACTATGATCCAAGTGATGGTGGCGTGTTTGTTCCCGAGGTTTTGAAGCCATATATGGGCGGCATTGAGAAAATAGTGAAGGGATAAGAAGCCGTGGCTTTTAATGTTATTACTAAATTTTATTCTGTTGAAGCTCTGAGAGAAACTTTTCATCGCTTCCCTTTATCTGTGTTTTGCGCTGCGAGCATGTTTGTTATTGCATTGTTGCAGGTATATGAGGTCATTGATCTTGATGAGGATATTATTGCTCGTATTTTCATGATTCTCGGGAGTCTTTATTTATGGTTGGGCATTGTTAGTATTATTACTGAAAGCCGTAAATTATCGATAGCCAGACATGTAATTATAGCACTTTTGGGAAGTGCTGGAATTGGTTTGTTAATAGCTTTCTCGCAGTTATATTGGGTAAATTTCTTTCTTATCCTACCAACATTATTACTATGCTTGACGGTTGCACCGTATTTATCTGGTGGAGATGACTGGTCTTTTTGGCAATTTAATCGGGATTTATGGATAGGGGTTGCTATATCTTGTCTGGCAGCATTCCTTTTATGTATGGGGCTTACATTGGCTTTGACAGCAGTTCATCATCTGTTTGACGTTGAAATTGATGATAAGCTGTATGCGGATATTGGATTGTTTTCTTCAATGATCTTAGGGCCGGTTTATGCGCTATCGCGTGTGCCGAAGAAGTTCGATTTTCTTAAAGAAGATTGCCAAATTCCTTCGGGGCTTGGTTTTATTTCAAACTGGATATCAATTCCTGTTGTCTTCGTTTATTTGCTTATTCTTTATGCGTATTTCATCAAGATCGTTATTAGTGGCGAAATGCCGAGTGGTCATCTAGCCTATATGATTGCCGGATTTGTTGGTAGTGGTGTGGTTGCGTATCTGATTGCTTGGCCATTACGGGATAGTGACAAAGGATTACCGCAATTGCGGCTGTTCTATAAAATATTTTTCCCAGCATTATTTATTCCCATAGGCTTTCATTTTTTTGCGATATGGGAACGCATCGGAGCTTACGGTATTACTGAGCAACGTTATGTGCTGATTATTTCTGCTTTTTGGTTTTTGATTGTGGCAACGGCTAAAACTTTGCCACTTGTACCGATCAAGATTATTCCCGCCAGTTTGTGCGTGTTATTGGCTTTGGCGTCTTTCGGACCGTGGGGAGCTGTGTCTGTTTCAGGAAAAAGCCAGTTTATGCGTTTAGAAAAACTATTGACTGAGAATGGATTGTTGAAAGGCTGGCATATTGTTGCATTAAAGGATGGTGTGGAGATATCCATTGAAGACCGACGTAGCATAAGTTCGGTTCTGAGTTATTTATGCGATACAAAGCGTGAAGACTTAATCCTTCCTTGGTTTGATGACTTGGAAACGAGCGAAGAGGACGGCAAGTCTTTAGGGTGCTCCCCTCGTGTTTTAACTAAGAAACTTGGTTTTGAATATGTGAATAGTTACCCTTCGGGCAGATATCAGGATTCAAAATTTTATTTATCTTCTAATCGTGAAAATATGATTGATATAAAAGGGTATGATTACATGATTGCTCATATCTCGGCCCATATTTTTGATTCGAGTGATAGTAAGCCATGGGAACAAAAAAAGATTTTGGACGAACATTACGATATGGACATGTTTTTTGATGGAGCACAGCTTCGTCTATCTATTGATGATCTTGAGCCTGTTCAGGTGGATATTACAGATTACATTAAGGGAAAGGTCGGTGCTAATGTGCAGATCAGTAATTTGAATGCTGTCGCTGGAGAAAATGGAGATTTATTCTATAAAATTAATTTTCAGTATATCAACGGAGATATTGAAGAAGATATAGCTGAAGCTAATAATGTGACATTTGATTTTCTGTTTAGGTTTAAATAGTTGAATAATAAAATAAATAATGAATATACAAGCAGCAAATAAGCGTATCCGTTTGATTATGGATTTGCGCATGCAAGGGATCACTGACACAAATGTGCTTAGTGCGATAGAGCGTGTGCCGCGTGATTATTTTGTTCCACCCTATGCAAAAGATCAAGCATGGGAGGATACAGCACTTCCTATTGGTTTGGGGCAGACAATCAGCCAGCCCTTTATTGTTGCGTTTATGACTCAGGCTTTAGAAATAAGCGATCGGGACAAAGTGCTTGAGATTGGGACAGGGTGTGGGTATCAGACGGCTGTGTTGTCGCATCTGGCTAGACGCGTCTATACGATTGAGCGGTTTAAAGATTTGCTGATAGAGGCTGAGAAACGCTTTGAGGAA
>JAGLKS010000239.1 GCA_023140905.1 Alphaproteobacteria bacterium
GGTTACCGAGCACGTTGGAGAAACGTAAAAGTCGGTGTAGCGGACGCCCTTCTTCGCCAGATTGTCCAAAACCGGTGTTTTGATCTCGCCCCCGTAACACCCCAGATCCGAATACCCCATGTCGTCAGCTACAATAAGGAGTAAATTGGGTCGTTTGCGCTTCTGAGCGGCCATAGCGGTTCCTGGGAAAAGAGCCGAAATGGTTGAAGTGGTGCCAAGACCAAGGGCTAAACCACCCGCCCCAGCCGCTTTTACGAATTCCCGCCGGGTCACCTTATTCTTTTTGCTGCTCATTTTAATTTTTCCTTTTCATTTTGATTTCTTTTTACCTTTCTGGTGTCCATATCCATTCTTTGTTTTCACGACTTTCCAAGCCAGGCGGAACTTTGTTCCACTCGTAACCTGATTCAGCCATCTCAAATCCTAAATCAAATAAGCGATTCATTTCCGGTTGATCAAACATCTTTTTGCTAAGTGGTTCATATTTATCCGGAACACTTACATAGTTAAAATCAACCTCATCTTTCTTAGTGATACTGTACAATCGAATCAAATCGCTCCATGAATTGGATTTCATCATTGTCTGAAATGAACGATTAACAATCTGTAGAACCCTGCGGGGTATTTGAAGTGTTTCGGGGGCTAATTTACCATTTCTTATTATATAAAATTTGCAGTTGAAATTTTGTCCGGACACATTGGTTTCATCAGTAAATAAACTTAAACCATATCCGAACACTCCCGTGATCACACTGCCGTCGACGTGCATTTCGTCATATTTCCTGCCGTCAACTTCAACGTCAAAATATACCGGTGGGAACACTCCCGGAATAGATGCTGAAGCCAGCATAACTTTACGAAACAGCTTGAGCGCACCAAGCTGGCCGCTGCTCGCAATTGCCCCCATGTCCCAGATAATAAAACGCTGGGCATCCAGGTTAGTCGTGCCTATATACAGCCTTTTACCCTTGGCATGTTCGTCAGCGACAGCTCTCAATATTTCCTGGTCAACCAGTTTCGCAATTAAGTCTCGCAAAGGTTTCGTGCTTGCATAGGACTCGCCTAAAAGTAAAGACAAAATACCTAATCCAAGAGGTCCTTTAACCTTAAAAATGTTTTTCACTCCAACCGTTGTAAAGACATTTTTAATTATTTCATCGGTATCTGGTCCAAGAAAAGCGGCTGGAGCAAGAAGGCCGCCTGTACTGATACCTGTAACGATTTTGAAATCCGGTCTCGTTCCAGATTTGGTCCAACCGTTTAAAAAACCAGCGCCGAAAGCTCCATTAGATCCACCTCCTGATAATGCCAGAATATTACAATCAGACGGTTCATCCGCTTTAATATGAACATCTGGCTTGTAATCAACTTCCCATAAACGTACGTCTGGAAAGTCTTTTACTTCAGCTTTTGTTATCTGTTCTGGTGGTACCGGATTTCTTGAGAGGCCTCGGCTCTGTTTCCTTCCCATTTTTTGTTACCCCATCTTATATTTAAAGATCTTCTCTTTCGTTAACAATATATAAACCTACAAGTCTGGCCACAAAAATTGTCAGATAAAGCTGGCCGACAATTGCTTCACTATTGGTTAACAATGCTGCAAATCGTCCGTTAGGGACAATGTCGCCATAGCCTAATGTTGTTAGTGTCGTAAAGCTGAAATGAACGTACATCATTTCCTTGTTTGAAGTAATTATGAATGCCTCTGGATAGATCTGCACCAATAAACCATATAATACCGCCCATGCAAATCCAAGCAATAGATAAGCGCTGATACCACCTTTGATAGTATCAACTGTCACTTTACGAACGGTAAAAAGTCGCTTGGAAAGAAAATAAACGGAGGCTAAATAAAATAAAACGCTAATGCCTCCACTTATAAACTTAAGGGTACCGATGACTTCAATATGGGGCTCCGGGAGGAAATAAACCAACATGTTTATCGAAAAATTGACTAAAGCAAATATCAGAAAAAACCTAAAAACATTTCCCCTGGGAAAGTCTGCTCTCACCGCGGTTAGTAATACAATCAATAGAATGCAAGGGGCCAATGGGAATTTGACGGTTGGATCCCTTACTTCCATAGACGGTGATAAGATAAAAAGCAATATCAATGCGATGAGCAAGTGATTGTACTTGTTCGTTAAGATTTTTTCTGGTTTTAATCCCTTCATCTATGCCACCTTTTTTTTGATACTAAATAATATCGTATACAAGACCGGTACGACTATCAGCGTCAGTACCGTTGCAAAAGCCAAACCAAACATAACTGTCACCGCCATGGCAACAAAGAACGCGTCAGTCAGCAGAGG
>JAGLKS010000024.1 GCA_023140905.1 Alphaproteobacteria bacterium
GTTAATCAATACTACCGCTCCGAGATGGCTAAATTACGGGAGAGTGGCCAAGATTACAGCTTCCGTACCCTGATAAAAAAAGGTGACACACACTTAAGCGCCGCACGGCATTCAGAATATAGATGGGTTGAAGACGATCTGTTTTCTGAAATACCGTACTACATATTTGGAAAAAACGCCGCTTCGATGATTTTTACAGAAGATAGCTGCGACATCGTTATTATCCGTATTTCTAAATACGTAGACGAGAAACGCAAGCTATTTAACCAGTTATGGGAAAAGGCAGAGTCTCTCAAATTTGATCCGATGAAGGCTCTTCCAAAATAATCCGTGACTTGATAGAGCAGTTTGAGCACTCTTACTACGACAAAATATTCCCAAACTTGATATTCCGCTCTTAAAGCTTAGTACTGACATATATTGTTCTAGCTGCTTTTCTGATAGTTCAGAAAGAGGCGTCGAAACATTTTGGAACAAGAAAGAAACCGAGACAGATGAGTCTTTCTTATGCTTCTCTAAAGCAACGTTAAATTCCTCCTCTGTCCCAGACTCATACTTTTCTGTTGGCGTCCCAAATCTTGTTCCCATCAACCCAATGTATAAATCAAAGCCATCCCATTCCTCATTTATTATCTCTTGTGGCGACTTTCCAAACTGTGAGGCTACGGTTCCAGAATGTACAACTGTGTATTGTATTTCCTCTGAAGTGATAAATTGAGTATATTCGCTGATTGCGGCTTCACATATCTGCCGCTCGCGAACAAGCTCGTTAGGACAAGACAAACAAATTTTAAACTCTTTTTTTGTGATCATTAAACCTCACTCAAATTTTTCATCTTCAGTTTCATTGTAAAATTTTAAGACTAGAGCCTTCAAAGCAAAAATGACGCTTTGAAATCAAAACTACTTCTTAAGCCAATGCTTAACAGTATTAGACTTTATAATAAAAAATTAAAGGAAAAAATTGGCTGGTGGCAGGATTCGAGCCTGCGCATGGCCGGATCAAAACCGGGTGCCTTACCTTTGGCTCACCGTAATCTCTCGGCTCTTCACGAGAAAAGTCAACATCAACCCCTGTTTTTCGAATACTATCTAAGCTACAAATAGCTGTACAATGGTAAAAAAACTGATGTTTTTCTAGTAAGTATTTACCTATTTCAATTCTTTGTTTGTCTGAAAACTGGCCTTTTTCATAGTTCATAAGAAAATCTTTTCTTAAAAAATGGCAGGGGCGCCAGGACTCGAACCCGGGACCGCCGGATTTGGAAAAACCTAATTATGTAGACTGTTAAGACCTGCCCAGTACTGTGGAGTCCTTACCTTATAAGGGGATGCAACATAATCATTGTGTTGCTCTGTCCTGTGCGTTCCTGCTTTGTGCGCTAGGTAATTTGCAGTATGTGTTACCCCTGAGTTCTCACCAGATGAGTGCTTCATCGACTTCCCTGAGGTTAAGCGATACATCCCACTAAGCAAAAGCCGTTACTATTTCTTAATGAAATCAGGACGAGTGCCCCAGTGCGTCAAAATTTCAGAGCACAGGGCATGTTGGCTCCTTTCCGAAGTTCTTTCTTACGCTAATCAACAAATTCAAAAACGTAATGTAAAGGGAGGTGAAAAGTAATGTAACACCTTGTTTTGTAATTACAATGTCTGAGAGCGTAAACAGCTCTCAGACTTAAAATCAATTTACATTTTTTAAATTTTTAATCCGGTCAAAACATTGAACCGGGAAGGAGTACTTATGTCTAAAATAAGAAACAACAATATACAAAAACCCACTGACAGCATAACTATTTTATGCTGCATTGGGAACAACACAAAAGCAGCGAAGGAATTTACTGCTGACGAAGAAGGCAATATCAAGAAGAAGTCTTTCTCCGCAGGGCTTATTTTCTCGGCCTATGAGGAACCTGTGAACAGTATTTATGATGTTTACAATGTACTCAAAGGCTTGTTAAATGAATCGAAAAAGTGCTGCATCAGGGGCAAACTAAAATCCAGCACAAGCCATGCTGTCTATCGCAGGATACATGGTGAGAATGCAGCATTTGAAAGGGTAACTAGCCCCGACGACCTAACACAGGTCGCTATCTTTATCTTA
>JAGLKS010000240.1 GCA_023140905.1 Alphaproteobacteria bacterium
CTTAATTTTAGGGAGCATTACCCCCGAACTTACCTTAATTTAGCCTCTTCTATAGCCCTGCGAAATTTGATTGGATCTTCAATTTGCGGAAGAACAACTTCCCCAACACCCATTCCGCGAATCATAACCCGGCCATAATCAAATAAACGCCCTAATATTGATTGCAGAACATTAACCCCCTCAATACGATCAATACTGATTTCACCGACATGACGCGCCACTAAGCCACGTTTATATACTAAACGGTTATTCGTAATTGCGATTTCGGTTGTCACTTTAACAACCATCATATGTGCAAATTTCACAAGACCAAAAATGAAGAAAAGAAAAGCAACTCCGCGGATTCCAGGGTGAATAACCCGTATTGAAGATATAAAACCTAGTCCCTGTATTCGTTCCGGACTTATATATCCATACGCTTTATAAGCAACAAACATAATCAATATAGAAAGGACAAGCCCCCATAGAATAGACATAAAGGCGCTAACCGTATACATCCAGTGAAATTTTCCCACATGGACAAGCTCTTCATCTGGTCCCAAAGACTGTTGAACATAAAGCATTAGACACAAAACTCACATTTTAAAATTACGATACCGAATTCAAGCTATGTGAAAACGGCCCTCCAACGATTGACAGTATATCTATCTTTGCAAACTCGCAAGTTTCAATTATACTAACGTACGATATTATGGTGATTCTTCCAATAAACCAAACGTAAGTTCTGACAGCTTACATTAGGGTACAAGCTATTGGAACGAAAAACTCCAGAATCCCTGAGGCTTTATAGCTTTTTACTTATCAAAGAACAAATTATGTGATATCCTAGCTGGATCATTGTCGTTGTAGAATAAGGCCTAAATCACAGAGCTATGCAAGAAGAACAGGAAGAATTAAAAACTAGGCTTTCTGAATATCAGATAGAGCATAAAGCACTTGATGAGCTTATAGAGAAATCTGCACATAGCGAAACACCTGTAAATCTGTTGCATATGCAACAACTTAAGAAGAAAAAGCTGTGGCTGAAAGACATGATTCAAAAACTTGAAAGTGCTCTAATTGACGATATTATTGCTTGAAAAGCTTACTAAGTTTCCCCCATTTAATACTAATAAAAATAGTGACCTTGCGGGATTTCGTGTTTTTTCTTATAAAGTAAAAGTCCGTTGATTATCTTGTAAATTCTGCAGCTTGAGATAAAAAACCTTGTTACTTTACATATAAATAAAATGGACACAATAAAAGTATGACACATTCAGATAACATTCCTCTTGTTGGCATTATTATGGGATCTCAATCAGATTGGAAAACAATGAGCGTAGCTCATGATACTTTAGATGAATTAAATATCCCTCATGAATACCGCATTGTTTCAGCCCACCGCACACCGCAGCGTATGTTTGAATACGCTAAAACCGCTAAAGAGCGTGGATTAAAAGTGATTATCGCTGGTGCTGGCGGTGCAGCGCATTTACCGGGAATGGTCGCTAGTATGACACCACTGCCGGTGTTAGGTGTTCCTGTGAAAAGTAATGCACTTAAAGGTATGGACAGCCTTCTGTCTATTGTCCAGATGCCAGGTGGCGTTCCTGTCGGAACACTAGCTATTGGCGAATCTGGCGCTAAAAATGCCGCTCTTCTGGCAGCTTCGATACTTGGAATAGCTGATGAAGCTATACAGGAAAGGCTAGTAACCTACCGCTTCAAGCAAACTGATAGTGTCGATAATATACCAAAGGACGAATAGAAAGCAGATTTGATAATGTCCGAAACACTTCTTCCTTCTCATATAACACTAGGTATTTTAGGCGGCGGACAGCTTGGCAGAATGAGTGCTATGGCTGCGGCACGTCTTGGTATAGGCGTTATTATTTTCTGTCCCGAAAAAGACTGTCCAGCATCTTACGTAGCGAAAGAAACAATTATAGCTCGTTACGATGATAAAAAAGCATTACGTGAATTTTCGGACAAAACCGATATCATCTCTTACGAGTTTGAAAATATTCCAGTCGAAACAATTGACTACCTCAATTTTTTAAAGCCAGAATTAGTCCTGCCAGAAAGAAAATTGCTGGATGTTTCGCAAGACAGGATTAAAGAGAAAAGCTTTGTTAATTCTTTGGGAATTGAGACGGTGCGCTGGAAAGCTGTCAACTCCATTGAAGATATCCAAAATACCTGTAATGAATGGAATTCCGAGCATTTTGTTATAAAAACTGCTCGCTTTGGATATGACGGTAAAGGACAGATTAAAGGAGATTATACAAATCTTTTAAATAATTCTGATCTTATTGCTTTTGTAAATGAAGCCGAGGAACAAAGCCTGATTATGGAAGAATTCTCTTCTTTCAATTATGAAGTTTCAGTTATTGTGGCACGTGATAAATATGGTAAAACAGAGTTTTACGGGCCAATGTTTAACGAACATAAGAACCACATCTTGCATAAAACAACCACGCCATGCGGATCTTCAGTTCATGTGGTTGTTCAAAGTCAAAAAATTGCCCGAACAATAGCTGATGCTGTTAATTTAGTCGGTGTTTTAACTATAGAGTTTTTTGTCTGTAATTCCGATACGCTACTGG
>JAGLKS010000241.1 GCA_023140905.1 Alphaproteobacteria bacterium
CTAATAACTCAGCCGCTTCTTTAAGTACATCAGGAATATTCAAAGCATCAGGCTGCGCTCCATTAGCTGCCGTAATAAGTTTTTGCACAAATTCTTTTATTTTGCTTTCCGGCTGTACTCCCGTAAATGCATCAATAGGCTGACCTTGGAAAAAACCATAAACAGTTGGAACAGATTGCACACGCAATGCTTTAGCCAATTCCTGATTTTGGTCAATATTTACTTTGGCCAGCAAAACCTTTCCTCCGGCAGCGGCTATAACTTTCTCCAATGTCGGCATAAGCTGCTTACATGGACCGCACCATGGCGCCCAGAAATCCACAATAACCGGAATCTGCATTGACACTGCCATAACGCGTGTTTCAAAATCTTGCATAGTGACATCAAATATAACTTGCGCGGTATCCAGCGCAGGCGCTTCCGGTGAAGATGTGTCTTGAGATGATCCAAATATCATTGCTTTAACCCTTTTATTTTCATTTGCGCCTGAAACACTAACTCAGTCAAGAAACAAATAAAAGCAAAAGCTGTTATTCTTCAACGTCAGGGTGAGCAGGAGCAAAATCCACAATTTCATAAGCATGGCCTGTGCTATCGAGGAATTTCAACAGATCAGACGGTGCCATTCCGATTGTCCATGAATTATCCATCGGATGATAATTGACAATCTCAACATCCATCATCGCGCTATCAAGCACCATGCGCACAGTGCCTTCTTTATCATTCATGATACAAAAAGGATTAACCGAGCCGGGCGTAATGCCTAATCTGTCCCATAAACGTGCAGGCGAACAAAAAGACAAACGCCCGCTTTCTATCAATATAGACAGTTTCTTCAAATCTATCTGCGTTTCATTAGCCGCTGTAATAAGAAACATGCGCTTCTTTTTATCGTATAAAAACAGATTCCGGCAATGAATCCCTTGAATAGTTTTCTCAACCGACTCACCTTGCTTGACTGTAAAAATAGGCTCATGCTCATGTAGACGGTAAGAAATGCCTATATTATCCAGATGCATAAGAAGCTGCTCTTTACTGGTTGGCAAAGGTTGCGATTGCGGTTGTGTTTTTGTAGCTGCGTTTGTCATAGTTTGGCACCGTAATAGAAAAAAATAGAAAGATCCATGTTTTTTAAATTGGTATTTAGCACATATCGTAAAGTTTTATTAATGTTTATTTGGCATAATGAGCATGAACTATTGTGTGAATGGGGCAAAAAATGGAACCTGAAGATTTACGCGCCGCTTTAGAGGCTAAAAACATAGAGCCATTAGATAATCAGTCTGTGGCAAACGATATGGCTAACGGTGTGAAGATTGCCGCTCTTGGGGGAACCCCAAACGCCGGGAAACTTTTGGCTCAAATGCAAGATCAGATGCCAAAGGCAGATACAGAAGCCCTGGATTTAAAACCGGCAAAAATAGAAAACTCTTTCAACGATGGGTTTGATTTAGCATGAATATAGAGCTTGGTGTATTACATGACGGTTCTGTGATGATGGTTAGCGATAAACCGCTACCCGATATTGTTCAACGTGTGGAATATTACAGTGAGCAACGCTTGTTTATGGTTGTTTACAACAATGAGGAAAAACATCCTGAAGAACTCATGCATTATGAAGTACCGGAAGATATGGCGTATCCGGTTCAAAAAACACCTAATATTATGATCTATTCGCTTTTCCCTGACCATGAGCCTATTGGCTATCGCGTGCCTCTTGTGCAGGTAAGATAAATACCGGTCTTATATTCTCGATTCTTAATCTTTAGAATTTTTGTTCGATTTTATACTTGCATTTCATAAATAACATTATATATTCTCCTTCACTAATGACAATGCGAGTGTAGCTCAGGGGTAGAGCACAACCTTGCCAAGGTTGGGGTCGAGAGTTCGAATCTCTTCACTCGCTCCATTATTTCAATGACTTAGCACGAAACGCCACATGGCGTTTTTATATTTTCTGCAATTTATAGTAATTTGGCTTTCTTCATTTTCACTCATTGCCTTTGTTCGATTAATGTTCTAATTCTAGCTTCATGAGCGATTTATTTGAAAAAGATGCTATTCCTACAGAAACGCTGCGCCCTCTTCCTGATCGGCTGAGGCCTTCTGCTTTATCGCAAATTGTCGGACAGGATCACCTTGTTGGCAATGACGGGCCTGTGCGTAAAATGGCTGAGGCCAAACGTCTATCTTCAATGATTTTATGGGGACCACCGGGCACAGGAAAAACAACGCTGGCCCGCATTTTATCCAATCATAGCGATATGCATTTCGAACAAATATCAGCAATTTTCTCTGGCGTAGCAGATTTGCGCAAAGTCTTTGACTCGGCTAAACTCAGACGCTCAAACGGAAAAGGTACGCTTTTATTTGTTGATGAAATTCATCGGTTTAACAAATCCCAGCAAGATGCATTCTTACCTGTTGTTGAAGATGGAACAATTATTTTAATCGGGGCAACAACTGAAAATCCGTCTTTTGAACTTAATAGTGCGCTTTTATCACGATGTCAGGTTTTTGTGCTCAAACGTCTGGATGATGAAGCATTGGAAAAACTTCTTCAACACGCCGAAAAAGATGCTAGCCGTTCATTGCCTTTGACAACGCAAGCCCGTGATATGCTTAAAACTATGGCTGATGGAGATGGCCGTTATGCACTAACAATGGTTGAACAACTTTTTGAACACTCAGGGGAAAGAAAAGAACTGGACGTTCAGGCTTTTATGACATTAGTGCAACGGCGTGCTCCTTCTTATGATAAAGCCGCTGAGGGTCATTATAATTTAATCTCCGCCCTACATAAAAGCATACGCGGCTCTGACCCGGATGCCGCACTTTATTGGTTCTCACGTATGCTTGAAGGCGGTGAAGATCCGAGCTTTATTGCACGGCGTTTAACACGCATGGCCAGTGAAGATATCGGGCTGGCAGACCCACAAGCTCTGCCTTTATGTATTGCCGCATGGGATGCTTATGAGCGTCTGGGATCACCTGAAGGAGAATTGGCTTTGGCTGAAGCTTTGATTTATCTGACCACAGCACCAAAATCCAATGCCGTGTATACAGCTATGAACTCAGCCCGGCGCACAGCTAAACAAACAGGCTCGCTCATGCCACCTATGCATATTTTGAATGCGCCAACAAAGATGATGAAAGAGGCCGGTTATTCCGATGGATATATTTACGATCATGACACACCCGAAGCATTTTCCGGTCAAGATTATTTTCCTGAAAAAATGGGAAGAACAGCTTTTTATTCGCCGAAGAAACGCGGTTTTGAACGTGAGATCGAAAAACGTCTGGATTATTGGAACAAACTACGTCAGCAAAAACAGAAAGATTAAACGCCGTAATATTCTTTAAACCACGCTACATATTTAGGAATACCCTCAGCAATTGAGGTTGTAGGTTTATATCCGGTAAGACGCGTAGTTTCTTCAATATCGGCAAAGGTTTCTTTTACATCACCAAGCTGCATAGGTAAAAAATCTATATTGGCTTTTTTACCTGTAGCTTTTTCAATTTCCGCTACAAAATCCATAAGCTGTTCAGCTTTATTATTGCCAATATTTAAAACTCGATGCGGCACGTTTTGTTTTGTCCCTTTTTGCGGTGGTGTTTTAAGAACTGCAATAACACCGGAAACAATATCATCAATATAGGTAAAATCGCGCATCATATCGCCATTATTGAAAATCGGTACGCTCTCACCTTTAATAATGGAATTGGTAAAAATAAAAGGAGACATATCAGGCCGTCCCCATGGACCATATACTGTAAAAAAGCGCAAACCCGTTTGAGCAATACCGTATAGATGACTATATGCATAACTCATTAATTCACCGCTGCGTTTTGTTGCTGCATATAGTGACGCGGGATGATCGACCCTGTCTTCAGTTGCATATGGAAGTTTTTTGTTTTTTCCGTAAACAGATGAGGAGCTAGCATAAACAAAATGCTCAAAACCTTCTGTGTGGCGGCATAACTCCAATATATTTACGTGACCCACAACATTACTTTGAACATAGGAATGCGGCTTTTCAAGTGAGTAACGTACACCGGCTTGCGCTGCTAACTGGATGACACGTTTGAATGGTCCATACTCTTGCCAGAGTTTTTCCATGGCCTCGTAGTCTGCAATATTTTCTTTAATAAAAGTGAAGTTTTCGAAATTATCCAGCTCACGCAACCGCGCGTTTTTCAATGATACATCATAGTAATCATTGAGATTATCAACGCCGACCACATGCTCGCCTGCTTGCAACAGCCTTGCAATTGTGTGAAATCCTATAAATCCTGCTGCTCCTGTGACTAGAATAGGTTCTGTCATTATTTCTCTTTCTGATTAATTTTTGCTAGGCATTTATACGCGACATCTTTCTTATTCAACCGTTACGGATTTTGCCAGATTACGTGGTTGATCAACATCCGTCCCTTTTATAACTGCCGCGTGATAAGCAAGAAGTTGCACAGGAATAGAATAAATGATCGGCGCAACAAAAGGGTGAACAGCACTTAACGCCACTCGCCATGTGGATTGTTCTTTAAGCTGATGAGCACCTTTCACGTCAGAGATCAGAAAGATTTTTCCGCCACGTGCAATGGTTTCCTGAATATTGGAAACGTTTTTTTCATAGAGAGGATCATTTGCCGGAGCTATAACAACGATGGGTACATGATCGTCAATAAGAGCAATCGGGCCATGTTTCATTTCTCCAGAAGCGTAACCTTCTGCATGAATATAAGAAATTTCCTTAAGTTTAAGAGCTCCTTCCAATGCAATCGGATATAAACTGCCTCGTCCCAGATAAAGCACGTCACGTGCACCGGCTATTTCTTTGGCAATTTCCGCAATACTGTCATCATGCTGAAGAATCTCTGCTACAATAGCTGGAACATGGCGCAAAGCCTCCGCCATTTCTATTTCTGTACTTTTATCAATCGCGCCTTTTTTGCGTGCTGCTGCCAGAACAATACACGCTAATGTTGATAGCTGGGTAGTGAATGCTTTAGTTGACGCGACACCTATCTCCGGTCCCGCTAATGTATGAAGAATGTGGTCTGACTCACGTTCAATTGTACTCTCGATCGTATTTACAATTGATAAAACTGTCTGTCCTTCACGTTTGCAATAACGCAGAGCCTCCAATGTATCGAGCGTTTCACCTGATTGTGAAACAAATAACGCCAAGCCTCCTTCAGGCATTGGTGCTTCACGATAACGA
>JAGLKS010000242.1 GCA_023140905.1 Alphaproteobacteria bacterium
TAACCAGATTAAGCAAAAGCGAGAATGATATGGGGGTTTTCTGACCTTCAGGTATCATGCCGTTATGGATATGCCATGCCGGATTTTCCAGTTGTTTGGCTGGTTCTTGATTTTTCAGTTTATCAATGAAGGTTATATATTCGTCTACGGCTTTTGGAATGATGTCAAAATATAGTTTCTTTGCTGTTGTTGGCCGCTGAAACATATAATAAGCAAGGCTTTCTTGTGGGCCATAGGTTAGCCATTCTTCCATTGATAAGCCATTACCTTTGGATTTAGAGATTTTTTTGCCCTCTTCATCCAGAAACATTTCATAGTGGAATCCCGCTATATTGGGTTTTCCAAGGATTTTAAGAATTTGTTTTGAAATATCGGCAGATGTTTTTAAGTCTTTTCCGCTCATTTCGTAATCAACATCTAATGCATGCCAGCGCAAGGCCCAGTCTGCACGCCATTGAGCTTTGACTTTCCCGCCGGTGATTTCTTGTATAATACGTGTGCCGTCTTCATCTTCATAAGTAATGGTAAAATCTTCTGGATTAATCTCCAAAATGGGAGCTTGCAGAACTTTCCCTGTGTTGGGTGAAATCGGCAGGAAGGGCGAATAGGTCGCAGAGCGTTCTTCTCCCAATATGGGCAGAACGGCATTCTTAATTTCTTCGTGATGTAGAAGCATTTGCTTGAGTGTTTCATCAAACATGCCTGATTTATAACATTCCGTAGAACTTAGAAATTCGTATTCAAAGCCGAATTTATCAAGGAAAGCACATAAAGTTGCATTATTGTGATGGGCGTAGCTTGGATGTTCGCTATCAAAAGGATTTGGCACACTGGTTAGTGGCATTTCAAGATAATTGGCCAGCATTTCTTGATTTGGTACGTTACCCGGAACTTTACGTAAACCATCAAGGTCATCCGAGAAGCAAATAAGTTTGGTTGGGATATCCGGCTGGAGGCGTTGAAAAGCATGCATAACCATAGTGGTGCGGCAGACTTCACCAAATGTACCTATATGCGGTAGACCTGAGGGACCGTATCCTGTTTCAAAAAGCACATACCCTTTTTCCGGTGTTTTGACTTGTCCCTTACCTATGCTGCGCAAACGCTTAACCACAGCCTTGGCTTCTTCAAAAACCCATGTGCGGTTTTTTGCAGCTATTTCCGGTGTGATGGCCAGTGTATCAGTCATTGCCTTTCTTTCCTTATCTCTTAAAATCTAAAGCAGATAAGCAATAACAAAGAAAAGGAAAGAAGACAAAGGAGTTTTTGTTTAAATAGTCTCTTCTATATGGTTTTGAGGAGATGGTATTTGTATAGTAGCCTTTCCATATTTGTAGCGTTTGTACAAAGTAATGAAGACGATTAACATAATACATGTAAGGTTAACAGCGTTAGCAAAGACAAAATTATGATCAACGCTGTCTTGCCCATATAAGCTGTAAATAAGGCTTATTGCTGAGGTGTAGGTCCACACTGTCCAGGCAATTAGAGAGATGTCATGACAGGGGATTTGTGCTTTAATAAGCTTAATGATTTGTGGTAGATAGCCGATTGCAACTATTCCTCCAACTAAAGAATAAAGAACTTCGATCATGACGCACCATTCGTAATATATTTATGCTACAAGTTTAACAAAAAAAGGGTTAATTTCTCCCTAATAAAACGGGAGAGAAATGCCTTTTTTTTCGCTCATTTATCAGATGGTAAAAATGTGTTTTAGAAATGTTGTGTTTTTGTAGAAAATGGAGATGTTAAAAATGCATATTCTAATTTTTATTCGATATAATTTTCTTATGGAAGAAACACATCTAAGTATTTAGAGTACCGATTTTTGTCCCCGAAGGGGGAGGAGGCCATCTGTTTAAGGGATGAGATTAAGGCGCTTGAGGAGAAGGATCTGGGGTTTAATTTGTAAAATGAAAGGCCAGCGGTATTTCATTACGGCTCTACCGCTGGCGAGAGATTATTTCGTTCTCTTTTTGGATAAAGCTAAAGTGCTTTGATCGTTTGTGGGCGTATCAAATTCTAACGACTTAAGTTTATTGTTACTTTCTGACAAATCAGCAGGCGGGATCTTTGGATATATTCTCCCATATTTGAGATCTGTAATTCGGCCTTGGTTTAACCGATAATCAGACGCGATGTCCTGATATTTGTCGCCCCTGATTATTCGGGCTTTTATGATTGCTATCTCTTCTCTTGATAGGTTTCTAGGTGTTGCCATAGTTTGTGTCCTTTCTTTTTAAGTGACAAGGTTTAAAAGCACATCTCCCTATTAAGTAGGCAAGATGATGCAATGCAACATTGTATACGATTCGTGTAATGATGTATCAATTATCTGCATTTTTTCTTTTTTAAAATTTCAAGAACAAGCAAAGCTTGAATAAATTCCTATTCCATGTTATGGTCATTTCATAAACACCACAATTATGTCTATCTATGTGGATCTGGATTTCACTTACATAATCAGGTATGAGTATTAGGGTAAATAATCGTGTTGGTTATTTATACTAATCGTAAAAGATAAGGGAGCGCACATGTCTGCAGCAATTCTAAAAGCATTAAAATGGTATCTGATGGCTATAGCTATTATTGTCGGAGCATCAGCGTTTACGGCTGCAAATGAAACCGGTGATATTTTACCGTGGATTGTAGTTGTGATTGGATTTGGTTCTGTATATATCATGTCTTATGTGTGGAGCAAATTTCGTGGCAAAATCTTGCTGATTAGTTTTATCGTGTTTGTGGCTCTGACGGTTTTGTCATCTTATACTGTATATTTCTTCTATATCTTTTTCGAGGTTAACTTATTGTCTGTGAGTTCTTATCTCATATGGAGTATGACGATGCTTCTGGGAATTCCGGTTATGGCAGGAACATTCAAGTATATAGATGATTAGGAGAGTTTTACTATCTTTCCTGTTCAGTGTTATGAACACCCAAATAATTCTTTTTCAAATCCACATATTGATTTTCTATAGCCTATAACGTAGTGTGAATAAATGCGCTGTGTTTTGTCGTTAGTGCTACATCTTTGCTGCGTTTTCTGTGTGAATTTTTCTGTGTTGCGTTAATCTTTTTGCAAGATGAAATATAAAGGGAATATGTTATGTCGAAATCTTTGTTGCGCCTGATGGTATTGAGTGCTCCTCTTCTTTTAGCGGCGTGTGGAGAAGGATGGGAAGTCCAAAGAACGGATTCTTATTTGCCTTACGGAAATTCCCGAACAGCGGGGAGTGGTGTAGCATATGTCCGGGCTAAGTTATTGCCTAAGAAAGAGCTGGTTGTAGAGCCTGTAATGGAAGAGATTAAGGCACAAGAGGAATCAAAAGAAGCTAGCGCAGAGACAAAGTCTGAACCTGCTCCTGTATTAGAAGCAGAGGAAATTTTCTCGGAAGCACAGCATAAAGGCACAATTTCTGAGCAAGCTGCTCCTGTCGAAGACGATTTACAATCGGCTCTTGAGAAAGAGGAACATAGTCTTCTGAATGCTCTAGATGCTCTAGATGCAGACGAATCCTACGATAGAATTAAATCTGCTGAAGAAGCTGAGGCTGTTAATGAGAACGACGAAGCTTCATACGATGCTCTAACTCCGATGCCGGAATTAGAAGAAAAACATTCCAGTTTAATGTATGATCTGGAAGATAGTATGAGTACTGAGGATTATATCGCTCAGGCTCCTAAACGAATTATTGCTCCGAAAGTTGAGGTTATTAAAGTATCCTCATACACACAGGAGAATGAAGTAAAAATATCGAAGAAAGCTGATGTTGATGATGCAGGTTTGAATGAAGATATTTATGTTTATGAGAACGAGATTGTTCAACCTAATATGCAAATTATTGTTCCTAAAAAAGATATGATGGCTTATCTTTCTGTTGGGGAAGAAGAGTTAAGCGAAATATATAACCAGCCATTTTAATCACTTTCGGGTTTAATTCCCCGCAGCTTGCGGCGGGGTTCTTCATTTGAACATTTTTAGTTAAGATTTATTCCCTCGTAATGTTGAAAGTTCGCTGGTTTCGTGTCGGCGGCTTTTTTTGTTTAGTCGTTTATGTACTCATGTCCATGCTTTGTACGATATATAGTAGTTTCATTTGCAATCGTTCATTATAAATAGAAGTGCACGTCTTATCTCATGACGACACTGTTCAGAAAGAATGTGAAATTTTAAACGTTAGATTTATGTATTAGAGGTGGAAACATGAAGAAAAGCAGTCTAAACTGTTAAACGATTGTAAACACAGTGTTTTCATTTGTGTTGCTGATTCTGGAGGCGCTCTTGAACATATATATTATTATTTGGTTATCCATTTCTTTGTTTTTGTTGATTTTTTGGGGATGGACTCTGTTTGTTGTGATTCGACAAAAACAAGCATGGAAGTTATATGCTGGTAAACGAGCGATGCGCTATCATAATATGGGAATGTTTTCTACGCCGATGGTTAGCGGTGCTGTAGACGGTTATGGTGTGTCTTTATTTGCCAGTGAGCATTCCGAACTTGACGAACGGTCGCAGCGGCGCTTGACGGCTATAGAGATTTCTTTGCAATCGGATTACCCTTTTGTCTGTGCTGTGGCTAGTGGCGGGATGGTTTCTGTGGTTGATGCGTTTGATATTCGCCATGAATATAAGCCGCAAACTAAAGGATGGGACAATTCTTATATTCTGCGAAGTAGTGATATGAAGATGGGCCGTGCTTATTTTACCGATGATCGTCTGGAAAAAATAGTTGATCTTATGAAGACAAATAAAGCATGGGTCATTCTGGCGATTGTTCAGGACCGTGGAATTTTGCGTCTGGATACGCCATATCCTATAGATAACCCCAAAGAGCTGGACGAGTTAATTAAGAAGATGATTGTCGTTGCCAAAGCTCTTGAGTTGAATAAGGGCGAGGATAAAGATCTGATTCGAAAACAGTCAGAAACAGATAGTAGCCAAGCTGTATTGGCTGTTGATGATGATTTGCTTGACGATCATTTGGGGCTTGAATTGGAAGAAGATGAGACTCTGGTAGAGAGCGTTATAGCTGTAAAGGATGCTTCTCCTAAAAAAGCGGCTAAAGGTAAAAAATCAGCCTCTTCCAATAAAAACGCCAGTAAGTAGTTTTGTTGGAAAGCTGTAAGATTCAGGAGCTGTACGTTTCATGCGTACAGCTTTTTTTGTGAGGTCATGGGTATTATTCTTGATTCGGCTGATATCGGATATATCCCTATATTGTGGATATATTCATGTGTATAAATATTCTATAGACGGGAAATATCTACCCAATTTCCTTGGAAATATAAATAGAATACGGTGAGTTTTGTCCAGTTTTGATATTGGGAAGTTTTCTTATTTTTGAACAATACCTTATCTGGTTTCTTTATACTCTTTCTTGAAGTGTTTTTATGCTTGAGAGGGGAATTGATTGGTTAGATATCTGGCGTTGGAGTGACTGTGTATCTTATTTGTTCACAAGTACAGGTGAAGTGTACGTATAGTTTTTACGCGCAATATGGATACAAAAACGCCCGCAGCAAAGTTGCGAACGTTGATATGATTTTTAATAGATAAGGATTGATTATTCGGCTGGAGCAATTGTCATTTTAACAATTTTATCCGGGTTGGCAGGTGGTTCACCGCGCGCAACTTTATCAATAAATTCCATACCTTCTGTGACTTGTCCCAGTACGGTATATTGACCGGTCAGGCCCCTACATCCTTCATCAGTGAAGCAGATAAAGAATTGTGAATTTGCACTATCCGGACTTTTAGTGCGTGCCATACCAACTGTTCCGCGTTTATAATCATAAGAGCTAAATTCAGCGGGCAAGTCAGGGTATTTAGAATTACCCATTCCTGTGCCTGTAGGATCTCCGGTTTGTGCCATAAATTTATCCATAACGCGGTGGAAGAGGAGTCCGTCATAGAAGTTTTCACTAGCAAGTTGTTTGATTCGTTCAACATGTTTTGGGGCAATATCAGGTAATAATTCGATAACAACTGTCCCTCCGGTTGATACGTCCATATGGATAATATTGCTGTCAGCTGCCTGAGCGTTTGCTCCTGTCATAATAAATAAACCTCCGATGAGTGTATAAATAAATTTTCTTAACATATGCTTCCCCTATATAAAAGAGCTTTAAATTTTACTTTCTAGTGGTGGCATACAAGCCGCATTAAAGCAAGGGGATAAACTCTTGTTTTTTGCACTTATTCTTCTAATGCCCGATCAATGACGGATGCAATATTTTTTGTATAAGCACTATAGTCAAAGATGGAATCCAAGGTTGCTTTATCAAGCTTTGTTGTGACGTTTTTATCTTTTTCCAACATGTCGCGCAAGGTGATTTTGCCTTTGTTTTTCCAAACTTCCATAGCGTTGCGCTGAACGATTCGGTAGGAATCTTCACGTGAAACACCGGCTTGGGTAAGAGCCAAAAGCGTACGCTGAGAAAAGACGAGTCCTCCCGTTTTCTCCAGATTTTCCATCATGGTTTCCGGGTATACAAGAAGGCTTTCGATAATTCCAGCCAAGCGGTTCAAAGCATAATCAGCAGAAATAAGAGCGTCTGGAAGAATTGTACGTTCTACTGAGGAATGCGAGATATCACGTTCATGCCAAAGCGCTACATTTTCCAGTGCGGGAATCACAGCAGAGCGGATAATTCTCGCTTGTCCGGTCAGGTTCTCTGCGCCAATCGGGTTACGTTTATGCGGCATTGCCGATGAGCCTTTTTGCTTTTCAGAGAAATATTCTTCGGCTTCACGAACTTCTGTGCGTTGCAGGTGGCGAATTTCAATGGCTATATTTTCAATAGATCCGGCAATTACACCAAGTGTAGCAAAGTACATAGCATGACGGTCACGCGGAATTACTTGCGTTGCTACGGTTTCTCTTTTTAGACCAAGTTTTTCAGCAACATGGGCTTCGATTGAAGGATCAATTGTAGCGTACGTGCCTACAGCACCTGAAATAGTAATGGTGGAAACTTCCTCCTTAGCGGCAATCATGCGGTTACGTGCGCGTTTGAAGGCAGCATAATGGCCAGCTAGCTTGAGGCCGAATGTTGTTGGTTCACCGTGAATGCCGTGGCTGCGGCCAATGCAAAGCGTGGTTTTATGTTCCAGTGTACGCTTCTTGAGTGCGGCCATAACTTTCTCAAGATCTTCAATAATGAGGTCTGCGGCCTGAGTTAGCATAACAGCAAAGCTTGTATCAACAACATCAGAGCTGGTCATGCCTTGGTGAACATAGCGGCTTTCTTCACCTACAAAT
>JAGLKS010000243.1 GCA_023140905.1 Alphaproteobacteria bacterium
AAGTGCGTGATGCGGTTTTGATCTCGGTGGTCGATGCTTTCGCATAGGGAGCTGTCCCTGTCCTTATCCAATCGGTTCGCCCGGGGGGTTTGGATATTAACGGCACCCACCTGACTTTCAGGACCCGCGAAGATACAATATACGCACACGGCTTACGCGGCACACTATACTTTATGGATAAAAATTATAGCTTTACGATAAAGTATAAAAGCTTATGATTGTGAGCTAATGGACACAGATTTCAAAACACAAAAGAACTCCATACGTGATCATGCTAAACATACACGTGCAATGCTAAACCTTGATGCTGAGCAACAAAAAACATTATGTAATAATTTTTTAAGTTCTATATCATTGAAAAAAAATGTGTGTGTATCGTCTTATTGGCCGCATGAACGAGAGATTGATACTCTTATTCTGATGGATGAGCTTATAACGCGGGACGTAAAAATTGTTCTGCCTATTGTCGAAAAAAATAGTAAAGTTCTTAAATTTGCACAATGGACAACGGATGCACTTATGCAAAACGGAATTTATAATATTCCGCATCCAAAAGTGAATGAGGATACTATTTGGTTAGAACCTGATATTTTGCTAATCCCGATGCTGGCTTTTGACAGACAAGGATATCGTTTAGGATATGGAGGCGGCTATTATGATTCTACATTGTCGCATTACCGTCAGAAGAAAGATATTATTGCTGTTGGTCTAGCATATGCTAAGCAAGCATGCTTATTTCCTTTACCAAAAGAAGATCATGACCAAAGACTTGATTGGATTATTACAGAACAAAATGTTATGCAATTCTCAAGTTAAGTAATTTATAAGAAATCAAAAATTAGAAAGAATTTATATACTATGAGAGTTTTATTTGTTGGAGATATTATGGGGCGATCAGGTCGTGAAGCTCTTGAGAAATATCTTCCGATTCTAAAAAAAGACCTGTCCCCGGATGTTATTATTGTTAATGGTGAAAATTCTGCTCATGGACGTGGTATTACAGGCAAAATTAATGAACAGTTCTTGGCTTTAGGCTGTGATGTTATCACAACAGGCAATCACATTTGGGATCAACGTGAGATACTGAAATATATTGCTAATCAGCCTAAATTACTGCGTCCGGCCAATTTTCCAAAACAAACAACTCCCGGAAAAGGATATTATCTGCATGAGCTTATGGATGGACGTAAAATTTTAGTCGTTAATTTGATGTGTAGGTTATTTATGGACCCGTTAGATGACCCGTTTGCTTGTATGGAAGATATACTGAAAGAGTATCAAATAGGCATCAATTGTGATTCTATATTCGTCGATTTGCATGGTGAAGCAACGTCAGAGAAAATGTCTTTCGGACATCATTTTGCCGGACGTATTTCAGCGGTTATGGGTACACACACTCATGTCCCAACAGCAGATGCTCATATTATTGATGGTGGAACGGCTTATATGAGTGATGCCGGTATGACTGGTGATTATGTCAGTATTATTGGTGTGAAAAAGGAAACTGCTATTTACCGTTTTACGCGTAAGTTGCCCGGAGAACATTTTATTCCGGCAAA
>JAGLKS010000244.1 GCA_023140905.1 Alphaproteobacteria bacterium
CTGATGAAAAGCTGCCTATCTATGAGAAATACGAGCGTAGCAAAGGTCATTACGTTCATATGCAGATACCTGATCCTAGCTTACCTTTTGGAGGCGACTCATACAAAATGGCCAGTGTGCCGGTTGTTGATGTGTCTACACGGTCTAGATATACAAAAAATAGCGGAGATGAAGAGGGTAAATATTATCATCAGGCTTATGTGAAGACGGTTGGAGATTTTGCTAAGGGGACATTAGTAACGCAGTCACGTATTAATAATGCGAATCAGCTAACTAAATTGCGGGCAACGTATAAGAGAGATTCTCTGGAAGGGGATTTGCTTGGCAGGTTCGAAGCTAAGCATATTGAGGTGGGAGATGTTACTACGGCGCAAATCCCTCTTAGTGACGGTGTGTCACAGGAACTAGGTGTACGCATTACAAATACAGATCCTCTAAGAAATTTCTCGCGAGCTACAACGGTAATTTCCGGTACAGCTATTCCCGGTTGGGATATTGAATTATATCGTAAAGCGCAATATTTAGGGATTATCCATGTAGAGGATGATGGTGTTTATCATTTTACAGATGTGACTTTATTTCAGGATAATAATAATTTTAGGCTGGTTTTTTATGGACCTCAGGGAGAAAAACATGAAGAAACAGTCTTTGTCCCGTATGACAAAAATTTATTGTCGCGAGGTGATGGGATTTATGATGTGTCAGTCAGTTTCGATGGGCAAAACACATATGTAAAAAGTGATTTAAAAGGCTCATATGAAGAGCGCGGTAGCATGAATGTAGCAGCTTTGTACGAAAAACCTTTAGGTTCCGGGATTACGGGAAGTATTGGAATGCGTAGTAGCGAGTCGGACGGGCAACGTGATGTTGTCGGGAGTACAGGCGTTTCTTTAATGTATGCTCAAACACTACTTAATGCAGATGTAGCAGTTGATGATGAAGGGGAAATAGCCTCTGAGGTTTCTTTGCGCCGCGATTTTGGGGAGCATGAGCTAAATTATACAAGTGAATGGCGTGGAAAAAACTTTGATGAAGAAGTTTTAACAGGAGATTCGGATGTTGATGTACTTAGAAATAAATTAAGTGTAAACGGTCTTATTCCAATTGGAGACATTTTTTCTCCGAGGTATAATGCGGCTTTTGTTCATGAAATGGAAGATGGTAGTGATTCAACATTAGCAACGACATTCGGTTTAAATGGAGGGTGGCATAATGTGTCTCTTAATGGGGGTTTAAGTCATTTGATGGGAGATGATCTTGAAGATGATACGCTGAGTGCTGCTGTTGGTTTGAGTGGTAGAAAAGGAAAGAATTATGTGCATCTGCGCTCAAATTATGAAATTAAACCGAATACCGAGATTGAAAATATAGCTGCAACGTATTCGCGTGACCTTTCCGAAAAAGTGGATATTGATCTCAGTGTTACTAAAAACGAGAGGATATCCCTTGTAGAGTATCAGGCTCAATTGGACTGGCAAGCGGGATTTATACGGATATCACCAAGCGTAAGCTATAATACTGACAATAATTTTTTCGCAGGGATTAATACGCGGTTTGGTTTGACACGCGAACCTATATCTGGTGATGTGCGGGTGTTTAATCGTGGTATTACGAATAACGCATTTGCCAGCGTATTTGTATATTTGGATAAGAATGGAGATGGTGAGTTTAACGGCAGCGATGAGCCTTTACCTGACGTAGTGGTATCAGCCCCGCAGAACGGGCGTCGTGCTACAACAAATGAAGAAGGAATTGCTTTCTTTGAACGGATGACGAATTTGCGTTTAACAGATGTTTTTGTCGATAAAGAATCTTTACCGGATCCGGTGTGGATTCCGGGGTTCGAAGGTATATCTATTTTACCGCGTCAAGGGTATGTGGCACAGGTTGAGTTTCCTGTTCACATGTCAGGAGAGCTGGATGGTGTAGTTTATGCGAAGGTTGTTCCTTTGCCTGATGATCGTAAGGAAACGGCTGATAATGATGATATAGCGCAGATTGAGCCAGCTGCCGGTATTATTCCTGAAGAGGGTGAAGAAAAGGAATATAATGAATCGCTGGAAGTCTATAAACAGGGGTTGATAAAAGAACATGGGGATGCTCAGGAGATTACACAACTGTCCCAGCCACAACAACAACCGGTTCCTTTGCGCAATATTGAATTGCTGCTATACGATGATGAGGGCAAGGTTGAACAGAGGGTTGTTACTGATGTCGATGGTTTTTATTATTTCACACAAATTCCTCCCGGACGCTATCTTTTGATGATGAGTGAAAAGAGTGCTCAGCGTAAAAATGTTATTCGTCCTAAGCCTCAGCCAATAGAAATTACCTATAAGGGAAATGTTATTTACGATCATAAAATCTATGTTGATACTGGAGACGGCGATGTTCTTAGTGAAATTATGGCGGATCTTGAGGCATATAAAGAACGCCATCCGCATATAGAATTTGATGATAAAGATTCTGATTTGGTTCTTAGTTTAGGTGCGTATAATTCACGGCTTTTATTGTCATTGGTTTGGTATAAGTTGCGCCTGCGTTATGAAGAAATCCTCGGAAATGATGTTCAGCCAATGGTACCACCGGCAGAAAGTTATGCTGATACCAAGACCGGGAAACATATTTTGCGCGTTGCTTTAAAGGGAAAAACTCTTGATGAAGCTTATACAATGTGCCGCAGCTTAATGGCGCGGGATCAATACTGCAAAGTTGAAATCTATCCTTCCTATATGAAAGAGGTCTATATCAAGCAAGCAAAGGTTGTTGCTTCAGACGTAGAAGGCTTGAGCGAAGGTGAAAACGCTACTGACAAACAAATTCACTAGGTTCTATTGTAAATACCTCAAGCCTTTTCCACGTAGACACACATTAAACAGGCCGCCCCAGTTCATTTTCATGCCAATTTTCAAGGTAAATAGATTGTGATGGAAATGCGAAATCAGCTTTAGCTTTTTGTTCAATAATTTCTTTAATCGCCATAGCAAATTCTTCTTTAATCGCAAGCCATTTTCCCCAGTTTGTTGTTTTAGTAAAGCAATAAATAAAGAAATCTATAGAGCTTTCATTAAAGCTATCAACATGGACAAATGTTGATGTCTTATCAGGTGGCGAAAATTCTTCATTCTCAAGAATATATTTCATAATTTCATCACGAATAATTTT
>JAGLKS010000245.1 GCA_023140905.1 Alphaproteobacteria bacterium
CATTATAGAGACTTCGCGCACAGTGCAGCAGGAACGCAGTGGATTTGCAGGGCTTTCGGAGAAAATTAAGAGTGTAAGGTGCTCGTTCTTGAAGGTAATAGAAGCTGTTTTGGATTGCATTGCGTTGCCCCGACCTGCTTTTGCTATATTGACGGTTGTTATTATGGCGGCGGGAATTGTCTTTGGTTCTTATACCGGCAAAACATGGAGTGTATCTTCTTTGAATTCAGGCTTCAGTCTGGCTGGTCTGGAGAATAGTAGAGCTTACGATAGTAGTGATGTTGAAACATTTGTAATGGTAACAGATAGTTTCGAGTATGGAGATTTCTTATGAGCAAACCGACAAAAATTATTTTTACATTTTCCCTTATTTTGAACATTTTGTTCTTGGGTGTGTTCTTTGGGCAATTTCATCACATAGCAAAAGAAAAGAAGCCTTGGAAAGAGACAAAAGCAGCGTTGGCTCCTGAAACACGAGATGTCATGAAGGCAATGTTTAGAGAAAAGGGGAAGGATGTCTTTCCGCTTTTCAGGCAAGCCGGGCAGGAAAAGAAAGCAATGAAGGCTGTTATTGTTGCAAAAGAATTTGATGGAAACAGTTATGATATGATCGCTGATGAGTTTGAGGATTTAAATGACAAGCTTATGAAACATCGGTTAACGATGATTAAAGCTATTTTATCACAATTACCTCAGTCTGAACGCGTTAAGATAGTGGATCATACTGTTGAACGGATGCTGGGAAGTCCACGCAGTATACGTAACGGTAAGAAAGATGCTGTGCGATTTCGTCATCATGTGCATCAAGGAGATATAGGTGCTCAGGATGAGACTATGAAACAGAATCACGGAGCTATTCAGCCTGTATCCGGGCAACCTCCGTTTGAAGCAAGATCTATTGGTGAGAGCAACGCGAAACAAGCCGAATAAACGGCTATAATTGGCCACCAATAAAGCTAAGTAATTACTTTATGTTTTCGTTATATCTAACTGTTCCAAATAAATAAATTCCCGTACGTTACGCAGCATTCCGCTGAACCCCATACTGAAAAGCGTAACCTGTGTACGTGCTGGATATTTTCGTTTTGTATCAATAAGTTAAGGGTTTGTTATTAAGAGTGCCCAAGTCTGACCGTTTTGAAAGCGGCGTTTTCCAGTTTATTTGATTATGCGTCAACGTATCGTAATTATTGAGAGCACATAGGTGTTATTCTTAAGCGGAACTATTATAAGTAACAGTGGTGGAAACTACTGTAAACGCACTTCGATCTGTGCAGAATACAAAATTTTTAATTTGCATTTTTCTTATACAGCATTTTTATCGCTTCGCCAGAGTACGCCTTTCTGAAATTTTCATCCAAATCTTCAGGGTGGGCCATAAGGCGGAAAAAGATTGGACCGCATAGAATGTCAGCTGCCATAGTAGATGATATATCATCACGGAATTCTCCGATTCTCTGGCCTTCTTCGATAGAATAGCGAAGTGCGTCCATTAAAGGTTCCAACAAATTGTCTTTGAAAATTTGCAGGGATGTTTCACTAGCTTGAGCTTCACTGAATAACTGGGCTATAGTTTTTCCATTATTACTGTCAACCAAACGAACGAGCTTATCCATTTGCATGACGACAGCTTCTGTATGAGAGCTGGCTGTTGGCAGAGGGGTTTGCATTCCCGGTTGACTTGCAAGAGCATCCATCACAACGGCAGTTTTATTCGGCCACCAGCGATATATAGTTGTTTTCCCAACCTTTGCTTTTTTTGCAATGGCTTCAATACTAAGTTCTTGAACAGATGTTTGAAGCAGTAATTTATTTGTCGCATTTAATATAGACTTGCGCGATTTTTCGCTACGTGGGCGACCTTTTTTGGCTAATGTTTCTGCCATGACTTCCTCCCTCAACGTTATGCGTGATGTATGCGGGTGCTTTTTCTTCGCATAAACGTATAAAAACTTATCGTGTCGTATCTTGATATCTAAAAGGTATGACTCATTTTCTTGCTTTTGACAAGAGCATGTGAAGCATTTTTATTATTTTTCTATAATTGGTATGGGAATCTTTTAGTTTCCGGTATTTGTGCGGTTTTCTTTTTGTAATGGATTCGGCGTTTATACAAAACGCACCCTTTCGTTAAGTGAAACTACCACAATCAATGTGACAGACTTTGGAACGTTTTGGGGGCTTTATCTATGACGGTTATGTGTCCGTTTCTGTATTCTAGAACAGCTAGCCCACGTTCAACGATACCATCAGGACGGAACCGGAAAATACCGTCAACACCTGAAAAACCATTAGGGCTTGTAATTGAAGCACGGTCGTAAGCAGGGCGGTTGTTTTTCTGTATACCAATGCGTGCTAGCATGGCGGCAAGTGCTGTAGCGTCATAAGCTAAAGAGGCTAGCCGTGGTGGTGTTTGGTTATAGAATTTATTATACCGACGTTCAAATTTTGCGCGGGCTTGAGGTTCCGGTCCGGCAAACCATGCGCCGTTTAACGAACTGTCCTGAGCTAATGCGTCATCATCGAATAGCCCTGTTCCCAAGCGTTTAACCTTCTCAGGTGGTAAATCGTAATGGTTTAGGAAGTTGCCGACTTCGCGGGCTAGTGACCCGCCTACAGGCATTAATATGGCATCAAAGGGCAGATCTTTCTGCGCTTCTTTGAGGGCTGCTATACGAGCTTGTTGCGGTGTTTTTCCTTCAGCAATTAAAGCTTTTTCATGCGCGGAACGTGCGGCTATGCGCTGATCGTAATTTGATAAGCTCCGCAATGCATTCGATAAAGAGCTTTTTTGGGATGTAAAATGGTTGATACATGATGTTTCTATGCCTGCGCGCTGTGATATGGCTTGGTAAGCTGAGACAACGGCGTTGCCGTACGTGTTATTGGGACTGATGATACATATATTTTTATATCCGGCATAGGATACAAAATAAGTAATGCGTTCAATTTGGTCGAATGGAAGAAATCCGATGAGAAACGTATGTGTGTTAGCCAGTGTCCAGTCTGTTGAGAAGGCTATCATGTTGATATTAGCGCTTTGTGTGACTTGGCGTGCAGCTTTTACAGCTGGTGAGAAGACGGGACCAAGGACAAGCTTCACCCCATCATTTAGAGCATTATGTGCAGCTGCGCGTGCACCGTCCGGTGTGCCGGTTGTGTCATAGGGGACAAGTTCGAAATTTGTTTTCCCTATGTCAAACACAGCTATTTGTGCGGCGTTTAGCATAGCTTTCCCTAGTTTTGCATGTGTTCCAGACAAAGGAAGCAGGATAGCAACTTTGACAGAAGAGTGATGAAGCCCCCCGTTTTGAGACGTTAGTGTACCCAGAGTTTGGCGTTGTACGGCTGTAACAGAAAGGTCATTAGGGGTTCTTTCTGCCGGTCTTATCGGTGCGCCGGATGGAGTAAGCCACGGTTTCATGCTGTATGGAGTGGAATTGGTAGCACAGGCTTGTAATAGCATAAGAGATACTAAAACCAGAACCGGAAAAGTTATCGCGTGTAGAAATGAATGTTTATTACAAAATTGGGTATATAAATCGCGCATGAGTTTGGTTATTCTCTTATGTTAACAATTCTTAACGAGATGGGGTAATCTTTGCTTATGGACAAGAAGGATAAAGAAAAAGGTTATGAAAAGCCAGAGGGTTTGTCTCTTAATGCAGGGTTATATTGTGTAGCTACTCCGATTGGGAATCTTGGTGATATAACCATGCGGGCTTTGGATGTTTTAAAAGCTGCTGATGTTGTGTTATGTGAGGACACACGTGTGACGCGCAAGCTTTTCCGCGCTTATCAAATTGACAATAACGCACGTCTACAGGTTTATAATGATCATAGTAAAGAAGATGCACGTATGCGTATCCTTGATATGATTCGGCAAGGCAATGCCGTGGTTTTGGTCAGTGATGCAGGGATGCCGCTTATTTCTGACCCGGGGTATAAATTAGTCCGTAGTTGTCAGGAAGAGGGCATATATATTACGACGATTCCCGGAGCAAATGCGCCGTTAAGTGCGTTGCAACTTTCTGGGATGTCGTCTGATAAGTTTTGTTTTCTTGGGTTTCTCCCACCAAAAAGCACTGCGCGGCGTAAATTGCTTGGTCAATGGGTGCAGGTTAATGCGTCTTTGATAGTATTTGAAACAGCCCCGCGTTTGGCTTCAGCATTAGAAGACATATACAATATTTTAGGAAATCGCGAAGTCGCTGTGGTGCGTGAAATCACAAAAATGTTTGAAGAAGTTAAGCGCGGATACGTTGAAGATTTACTACAGTATTATAAAGAAACGGGTGCTCCAAAAGGAGAAATTGTTTTAGTTATTGCGCCATCTGATGATGCAGGTAAAGGGCCTGATGAAGAAACTGTCTATGCGATGTTGCATGACGCATTAGAGACTATGAGGGTTAAAGAGGCTGCCAAATTTGTCGCAGAAAAAACAGGGCGAAAGAAAACATATCTTTATGATATGGCCTTGAGCATTAACAAGGAACAAGAAAAGAGGGACTAGATTATGCCTTTATTTTCTTGTGCGGAAGATGAAAAAAACAAGGTGCAGCAAAAGAGCGCATCTAAGACCAGTTATGCAAAAGGAGTCCGGGCGGAAGATGTTGCTGCGGATTATCTGAATGGGTTGGGGTATGAGATTTTAGAACGGCGCTATAAAACTCAATACGG
>JAGLKS010000246.1 GCA_023140905.1 Alphaproteobacteria bacterium
CGGCAAAAGCTGGAGCAGGTGAATCCGGTAACATTGGGTGAAGCTGCGCGCATTCCCGGTGTTACTCCAGCGGCTGTAGTGGCGTTGCTGCGCTATGTGAAAAAGCCGCGTAAAAAGTCGGCTTATAGTAGTTCCATTTAAGAATAGTTAAGGTGTATATATTCATCATGATCCAGTTTACACAAGATAATATCCAGTCCGGTTTTGCTCTGTCAGATGATGTGTTTGGAGGGTTAAAGGTCTATCATAACTTATTGATAAAGTGGCAAAAAGCTATAAATATCGTGAGTAAGAAAACATTGGATGAAGCATGGCATCGCCACTTTGCCGATAGTGCGCAGATATCTCGCTTGATCCCGCAAGACAAGCATGGGGGGATTTATGCTGATCTGGGATGCGGTGGAGGTTTTCCGGGATTGGTTGTTGCTCTTATGCGTCCTGAACTTGAAGTGCATCTGGTTGAATCTGATGAGCGCAAGGGGCAATTTATGCGTACAGTCATTCGCGAGACAGACATTACGAATGCTCATGTTCATACCCAGCGTATAGAAGATATAGCCGATGAGTTTACTCCAGATTATATCAGTGCCCGCGCTCTGGCAGCTTTGCCTAAATTGCTGGATTATTGTCAGGGCTGGATAAAAGCTAACCCGGATGTTTGCTTTTATTTTCTCAAGGGAGAACAAGCACTGGAAGAAATAGAGGCGGCTCGCCTGTCTTATGATTTTAGCGCAACAACAACGCCAAGCATAACAGATGAACGGGCGCAGATTTTGTACTTAAAAAAAGTGCGGGTGAGTTAGGCTTCCCAGTTTAATCTCTTTCAGGGTTATTCATGCAAGGAAAAGTATAGAAACCATATATTTTACTTGGTTTCTGGTGGGTTCTTTTGAGTTTCCGGTGCTTCGTCTTTAGGTGCAGGCGGTGGCGAAGATATATGTATATTCTCCTCCGACGGTATGAGTTCTCCGGCTGCTATAATCGGTCCGGTTTGTTCCTCGCCTTCCTGTAAAATAACAACATAACCGAGCTTTTCCGCCGCTATCTTTATGTCAAATTGAGAAAGGATTTTCGTTAAAGAAACGGCATATTCTGTCTTGGTCCCGTCCCATGTTCCTATATCTTCCATTGCTGCAACCGGGCGGAAATAAATGTTTTGGATTTCCTTATTCTTTTGTTCTTTCAGTCTTTGTATTTCTTTCAAATCTTCTTCAGTGAAAACCTGTTCTTCTTCCGGTATTTCGTCTGGTATACTAGCTGTGACAACAAGGCGTCTGTAATCGTCCAGATTCCTCTTGATCGTGTCTTTTACGGTGAAGCCCCAAGGTGTTGTATCAAGTTGCTCGCCGTGGTTTATGCCGGTGCTTGGTGCATAGACAAACAGCTTAAGTTTTCCTTCGCCCTCTTTTATGTCAAGTGTATCCGGTATGGTGATATGCAAAATATCTTCTTCGCGGGTCAAGCTGATTTCTGCAAGCTTGTCTGTACCGCCCATTTTAATGGCTGGCAGAATGTCATGATTATTTGCAACCCAGCGGCCATTAACCATGACCAGTAACGGTTTAGGTAAAATATCTCCATTTTGAGTGGCGTAATTTTTTGTTCGGTTTGTGCAAAATTCATTGAAATATAAATTTACACCGTGTTGCTCCAGAGAAGCTTGTTTAAGTTGCTCGCGCATTCTGGCGGCCTCGTCCTCATTATTGGGCATTTCTCTGGTTATCATCTGAAGAATGCGACAGTTTAGGACAATAACATTATCATTTATTCTGGCCGCTTCATAAATGCGCTTTTGTAGATCAAGATCGTAAACATAGTTATTTTGTCCAAACATCTCAATAATAACCGGTGGTGCGCAGTAAGCATTATTTCCCAGAGCGGTTAGCGTGCTTATAGTTCCCAAAGCCAGTAATATTCTGAATGTTTTCTTGTTCATTGTGCTGGTTTTCTTTATCTTTATTGTTCATAATTATGTTTTGAGCCTAGCATGTAGTCTATAGTGTAAAACGAAATAAATAAGCTGATCAAATGAATTCAAGCAAAGACGATAAGAATAACGAAATAGACGATATATCAAACCAAAGTCAGGCTCAGGCACTTGCTGCGCGACGCTGTGCTTTGGATTTGCTGGGCAGCGTTTTGCAGAGAAAAACATCGTTGGATATCGCACTGGATAATAGCACTGAATTTGCAGAGCTGAATCTGCGGGACCGGGCTTTTACCCGTATGCTTGTAACTACGACTATTCGCCGTTTGGGTCAGATTGATGATTTGATTTCTTTTGTGCAAAACCGCCCGGATGAGCTGAAGAGTAATGTTGTGCGTAATATTTTGCGTTTGGGTATTACTCAGATATTCTTTATGAATGTACCGGATCACGCGAGTGTTGATACATGTGTGCGCCTGGTTGAAGAAAAGGGAATGACGCGGCAAACGGGATTCGTGAATGCTATTTTGCGCAGTCTTATCCGTGAAGGCACAGAGCGTTTATCTCATCAAGATGGCCCGCGCCTTAATACACCGGAGTGGCTGTTAAAGCTCTGGGTGGAAGATTATGGTTTGCGTGAGGCTGCGCGTATAGCTGAAGCGAATATGAAAGAAGCTCCGCTGGATATTACTGTTAAAAATACAAGTAACCGTGCTTATTGGGGAAACGTTTTGCAAGCGGTTGAATTATCTACGGGAACGTTGCGCCGTATGGCCGGAGGTAATGTCCGTGATTTGCAGGGGTTTGATGATGGCACATGGTGGATACAAGATGCTGCGGCAGCTATTCCGGCTCAGCTTTTTGGCGATATAGAAAACGCTCATGTCGTGGATTTATGTTCTGCGCCGGGAGGCAAAACGTTACAGCTTGCAGCAATGGGGGCGCAAGTAACATCGATTGACCGTTCTGCCAAACGCTTGAAAAAGCTTGAGGAAAATGTGCAGCGTATGGGGTTGGCGGATTATGT
>JAGLKS010000247.1 GCA_023140905.1 Alphaproteobacteria bacterium
AAAGAGGAAACAGTTAGAACTTAATAATGGAATAATTTCTGTTCTTTTGTTCCCAATCTTTCATTGACACATATAACTTTGTGTTCATGAAGTCCTCATTATCGAACGCGAGTAAAAAATCATCTCTTAAATTGTCACCGCTGTAAGTACCACTTCTGATGTTATGCCTTATATACTCTGCAAGAACTCTCAGCATTTCTTTTCCTCTGCAAACTTGCCATAAATCCCATTTTTCTGAAACTTTTTGAGTCACTTCTAACTCAATATCCTTCAGGGAAAGTGTGTTGTCGGAGGATTTTCTTTTCAAATGTATACATGCCTCTTTTAAATCGAAATCACATTTTTCATCAATGAATTTATTGATGGGAAAACCTTCGAAATCAATCATCCATTGGCATTCATTTGAACACCATAATGCATAACCAATATATTTAGAAATGTCCAAAAGAATGTTTTGAATACTTGAAATGTGAGTGTCTGGAATCAAATTATCAGCATTACAATACCTATCTAACACTTTTTTTAAAGATTTTTCCGATTTTAGCAACATTGATTCCAAATCATGAGTATCTGTTCTATATAGATTTTCTACGAAAGGAACATTGTTTAAATTATCAAAATCTGCATCAACGATGCCTACAATTCCTTTCATACCCTCTTCATTAGCTTTTTTTATTGCTTCAATGACTTTATCTTTTTTGCCACCATTAATATCAATTAAAGTATCAGGTTGTAGAAGATATTTTTCATCACACACAAATGGATTGTAAAATTTTATGTCAGTGCCCCCTTCAACAATTAAAATCGCATTATTATCACCAGGAGGCCTAATAAATAAAGTCGCACTCAACAATCTATCCGATGACATCGTGTCAAATGGATTATCAACTTCCATAACATCAACCCTCTTCGAATTAAATCTCACTCAGAGCACAAACTAGATTTCGGTGCTTATTTACTATATCTGGTGAGTGGGTCGCAACAATTATGTTCAAACTATTTTTCTTTGCAATATCCAATAAATTATCTATAAACCGCCTCTGCCACAACATATGGATTGATATTTCGGGTTCGTCTACCAAAATTACAGAGTAGTCATCAGTTTTGAAAATTAGTTCATAGTTGAGTATCACTTCATGTTGTTCACCTGATGATAAATCGATTGGATTAATAATTCTTCCTTTTTCCAATCCGTCATTTAAGCGAAAAACAAAACCCTTCTCCAAATCAACTTTCATTTCTTTGTACTTAAAAAGATTGTTTATGTGCTTTGTGAAAATCTCGATCTTGCCTTCTAAGTCTTCAAAAATATCTAGCTTTTTCCTCATATTTTCTGCATATGATTTTAATAATAAACTTTTTAGCGAACCGTCCAAGAATTTATTTATATCATCCTGTGACATCAGATCGCCGTCAGGCGTTTTTTCGGCAAGATTTTTTAAGTGCTCTAAGCTTGAATTTAATGTTTCTGATTCGCGAATATGGGACATTTCGCCATGCTTATAAATGCCAAGATCCAAAAGATTTGCCATATGTTCTTTCATTTTTGAGATATCATCTTTAATATCTTCAATTTCAGATCCACGAATACGGTCCATGAGATTAATATTGCTTTTACTTAAATATTCAGATAATGTTTGTTTCTCAACATCTTGTGATTCTTCAAAATAATTCGAACGCTTGGATCTTATAATTCTGGATAGATCTGAGGCATACTCTTGAATGCGACTCTTACTAGATGGGGCACCATAATCTACGTGAAAAATGTCCTCCGCCCTTCGTTGCTTCACACGTGACAGGTAATTTTTTTCGTAGGATACAGTCCATGGGTTATCAAACCCTGCATAATTTAATTGTAATCTTTGTGTATCGATGAAACGAGATTCTATTACGAGGTCATCAAAATGTGTTTTTA
>JAGLKS010000248.1 GCA_023140905.1 Alphaproteobacteria bacterium
ATAAACATTCACAAGCAACAAAGTGATTCTCAGGATATTTTGAGGAAAATGACTGTACTTGCTCAAGATAACGAAACAGATTTGAAAAGCAACTACGCTTATAGCTACCGCACAAGCCGCAAATATGAATGGGATAAAAACGTAAAAACGGTTAGTGGCGGAAAATATGGTCTTGGCTCCCAATTTTTTGGCCACGGACCGGATGGCGATAGTCAAAGTGTTTTTGAAGGCTATGCAGGTATCGGAGTCAACAGCGTTAGAGGTTTTGGTGAATGGTGGACTGGCGTCAAAACCAATACAAAGACGCAAGGAGAAAGAAATGCGATCAATATAGTAGAGCAAGGAGCGTTGTTTATTGGAGCTTTGACTGTATTGAATCTTGTTGACAAATACGTCTGTGGCAATAAAATGAATGGGTTTCTTAAATTTGCAATTATGGCTTACGTTGCTATAAAACTTCTTGAACGCTCAGGCAAGACCGGTCAGTACATGGTCGACAGAGCCCGACAAGACTCATCAATTGTTCAAGGACTTGCTGGCAGTGCCTCCAGCAATATCCCCAATAACTTTAACAATGCTAATCAAAACAACAGCGCCGCAGGAACGGGAACAAGCACAGGCATAGAAGTCGGGATACTGAATCACAATAAAGACCCTGTTAAGCACACTTTATATACTGGTGATGGACATATATACCAAAAACATAATGGATGTATGATAAACCAGTGCTGCGGTAACAATGTTCTTAATTTCAAAGGTCAACCACTAAGCATTTCACAGAAAATGATACAAGCTATCAAGAACACCGTTGACACTGATATTAAACAAACAGTTGACAATGACAGGCTATCCGGAACTGGTTCACATCTGGCAAACGGCCTCAAGGGCACGCTTAATGTTACAAAAATCAACGGGATAGACCTTGGCGAAAAGAGCTTTACTGTTTCATATAATGTTCCCGAAAAATACATAAAAGACCTTGTACCAGAAGCATCTACTAATCCGCTACAACAAGCAGCCGGCACCTGATCCGGTTAAACAGATATATTACAGCACTTTTTAAATACGGATATAACATCCCAATCGAAAAGGCGGTATCATTTTCCTATGTCATATAGAAATGTTATGGTTTTATTAAGTGTTACAAGTTATAATTCCCTTGAACACTATAGGAATATGCCGTCTCCGGCTGATCTTGATTGCTATGTCTGAAGAAAAGAAAAATATGGGAACAGAAGTTGAAATGCCCGAATCTCAGACGGATATGGGCAAGGACTGGGGCACAGGAACAGGCTCCGGGCGTACTAAGCTGTTTGAAAACCATGCAGATTTTGATATTTATTGTGATCGCGAACGCGGCATAAATTATATTTTCCACGGCCCTGAGCTAAACTGCACGATTGACCATCTGGAATATGACCCTGATACACAGCATATCACCGTGATTACGAATGATAATCAGCGTTTTGATTTAGGTGCAAGAATTCAGTGGTTGGTCCGTCCCTATATTGCCAAAGAGCAATATTTGTTTATTATAAGAACTGAAAATGGCGATCCGGTTGACGGATTCGAGGTTTTATTAAAAATCAAAGACCCTGAAATTACTAGCTCGTTGAATTAGAAGGGAAAAAAGTTTAGAAAAAACGGGCTTTTTTGGATAAGACATTATATAATAGTTGTAAGAAAAGAGAACTAAGACAGGATGACAAACGAGTATGTAACACATGGTGATAATAAACAGACGGTTGGGAATCTGACTGATTTTGTTTATGGTGTTACAGACGAAAGTCCGTTTAAGATTGAAGTTGCTATTAACGATGATGGAAGAGTAATTGTCTTTCATAATAAAGTTTTTAAAAACGACTTATCTTGGCTGGAATTTGATTTAGGAACCAGCAAACTGGACTTTATATTAGATGGTGGGCATGTGCGTGACTTTGGTATGCCATTAGATAAATCAGTATCAAAGCATATGCATAATACGCACCAAGTATTGACGGTTTTGCTTGATGAAGAAACGGGAAGTGCC
>JAGLKS010000249.1 GCA_023140905.1 Alphaproteobacteria bacterium
CATAAGTGGTGTAATATCATAGCCGGGAAGCCCCTGATTTTCTTTGAGAACCTCGTTTATATATTCCGACAATAGCAGGGTTGTCTTAGATAGAGAAACAGAAATATCTTGCAACAATGTTGTAAATTCGCTTTTCTTTTTATGAAGAAAGATCAATTCTTTTCTAACTATTTCCTGTTCGTAATCTTCATCAGCCTGTTGCAAAGAAAATTTCTGACGCCCTATATAAGCGTCTAAAAGAGTATTTTGCATCTGAATATAACGGTATTCGACATAGTCTTTTACAATCAAGTTCACCAGTTCCACACGTTTATCTTTGTAATAGACCTCAAGCGTTTCAGCTATCATGTTGTCTTTTGGAAAAGGCTCTTTCTTATCCAGCCGGGACGCATTCATACTTAATCCAGATGAAACAAGACTATTAAGGATGGGATCACCAAAAAAACTCCACCATGCTTCCATAGCTTTATAATCCTGCGCAATAGGCTCAATAAATCCGGTATAAATAATCGGCGCAGTTTGCAGAGTAATCTCTTGTTCAGAAGAAGGAACAGACACCGATTGAGGCATACTCTGTGACATAGTTTGTGTCTGAGAATAAACAGGCATAGCCAAATTCTGACATGCTGTCATCCATATCGTACTTATAAGCAGAATTGTTAACTTCTTTAACATTTTCGAAGTATTTCCCTATAAAGTTTCCAGAGCGCCTTTATACTGTATCATTTACGGATAGAGTCACGACTTTAGGGATCAAGAGCCTAAAAGACAACGGCATTATGCATATATCCATGTGATTAGCTGTGCAAAAGCTCCCTAGGGTTCAGAACCTGTTACTCTGTATTCATGCATTAATTTTATACAGAACAAAATCCTCCAAAAAAAATATTTGGGCGCGACAACGGAAAAGGGAGGCTGTATACGTAACAATATAGATAAACATTTTTTATTTTTACAAAGACGGATTCAAGTTTGATGTCTGCTTATGCGTCGTCATATATTTTGCAGCCTGTTTGTGTGCTTGCTTGTCTGGCACTGACTTTGAGCGGGTGCATACATGGCACTGAAGAACGTCATATGAATGATGGAATAACACTTGAGAGCTCTTATACTGCTGCTATTGACCCAGCAAAAAATATAACCGATACAGAGCCTAAACAAGCGCAGGAAAAAGAAAAACAACAGATTATTTTTGATGATATTCGCTGGTGGACGCTCTATGATGATCCGGATTTGAATGCGCTTATTACACATGCTTTATCTAATAACCCATCTTTAGCGCAAATCCGTGCCCGACTTAAGCAAGCAAGTACTCTCAAAGATAAATATAGTGCTTCACTATGGCCTTCTTTGAATATAAGCACCACGCGCTCTACTTATAACGGCTCTACGAATGTTCACTCAGACTTTGATTTAGCCGGTATTGCCAGTTATGAAGTTGATTTATGGGGGGAAAACCACGCCATCCGTAAAACCTATACCCTTGAAGAACAAGCCTCGCGTGAGAATCTTCACTCTGCTGCAATTACGCTAAGCGCTAATATCGTAGATTTATGGTTACAGATCTTATCGTTGATAGAGCAAGAAACTTTGTTACGCAAGCAGATTGAAACTAATCAAACTATCTATGGATTACAGCAAAAACGCTTTGAAATGGGCGCGGCAACTGCATTAGACGTGCTTCAACAAGAAGAAGCTGTGAGCGCGGCTAAAGCAAAGCTTCCAGATATTCTTTCTGCACAGGCTCAGACTGTTAATGCACTATCTTTACTCATTGGAGAGTCGCCAAGTCAGACTATTACTGTGCATGCCCGCTCTTTGCCCGATGCATTGCCTATGCCCAATTCCGGTATTCCTTCTGATTTGATGCAAAACCGTCCAGATATTGTGGCAGCATGGCTGCATTTATTATCCAATGATTGGGCTATTAAGGTTGCTCAAACCAATCGTTTACCTAGTTTTAATTTGTCTGGTGTTTATACTTCTAGCAATTCAAAATTATCTGGTTTATTTGATTCGTGGCTTTTGACATTGGCCGGTGAATTAGCCGCTCCAGTTCTTGACGGTGGTGCTCTGGCAACTGAACAACGTTATCAGCAAGCTTTAGCAGATGAAGCTTATCATACTTACCGCGAAGTTGTTTTAGTTGCTGTGAGCGATGTAGAAAATGCGCTGGTGAAAAACCGCTATCAAGATGAAAAATTAACTGCCTTACAACAGCAACTCAGAGCAACACGCGAAACACTAGAACAAGCACAGATTAGTTATGCTAATGGTCAAAGCACTTATATTAATGTCCTAATCAGCATGAATTCTGTGCATTCTCTGGAACAGCAGCTTATTTCTGCCCGTCTGACTCAGGCTCAAGCCCGTGTAAGTTTATATCGCGCTCTTGGAGGTCAAGGTTGGGAAAGCATTGTACCCAATATAACAACATTGATGAGTTACCCCGGCAGCATAAATTCTGCTCATCTACAGCAAAAAGATCATAAAGAAATGGAGAAAAAAGAATTATGAGTGAAACGCGAAGAAAAAAACCTTCGGTGTTTTCAAGATTGTTACTTGCCTTTATCAGCTTGGCTATTCTTGGCATTGGCGTTAGTATTGCAGAGTGGTTTACTTCCCATCCTGCACATACGGAAAAAGTGACAAAACATGTAAAACGGCAAGTTTATGTTACAATCACACCCATTGCTTTTGGTAACTTCCCTGTAAAAATTGAGGTTATGGGAAACATTGTTCCAGCCCATAAAATGGTTTTAAAAGCACAAGTTTCCGGTGAGATAGTTGCTGTTTCCGAACAGTTCATTCCCGGTGGTTTCTTCAAAGCCGGTGAAGAAATTATGAAGATTGATCCAGTAAATTACAATCTTGCAGTAAAATCAAAACGTGCTGTTTTAAAGCAAGCTAAAGCAGCTCTTCAACTTGAGGAAGGCCGTCAACAAATTGCAAAAAATGAAATTGAAATTTTGCAACGTAGCACAGGCCAAACACTCAAAAATACGGATTTAGCCTTGCGCAAACCTCAACTTGAACAAGCTAAAGCTGATTTAGACACAGCACAATCTGCTCTGGATATAGCTTTATTGGATCTTAAGCGAACAAGTTTAAACACTCCTTTTGATGCTATCGTTACTGAGCGTAATACGGATCTGGGTAATGTGATCGCCGCACAAAGCCAACTTGCTACACTGGTATCAACAAATGAATACTGGATTGATCTTGATATCTCATTACGTGATTTACCTTGGTTGAGTTTCCCAGATAATGCTATTGGTTCAACAGGAACAAAAGCCATTATAAAACTAGGAAATAAACGTGGCTTACGAGAAGGCGAAGTGTTTAAGCAAACCGGTGTAGTTGATAAGCAAAGCCGATTAACTGGAGTTATTGTAAGAGTCAATGATCCTCTGTTAATGGAGGAGAATAATGAACATGCTGCATATCCCCTTATTCTCGGTGATTATGTCCCTGTTATATTAATAGGTAAAACTTTAAAAGGCGCAGCACGCATTGCTCAACAATATGTTCATCAAAGTGATAATGGTAATTTCGTCTGGCTGGAACAAGGTGGAAAACTGGTTATTCAGCCTGTAACAGTAACTTATAAAGATCGTAAATATGCCTATATCACTGAAGGACTGGATTACGCAACTAATCTGGTAACATCAAATATTATAACACCTGTTGCAGGAATGAATATTATTGTTCGAAATAATAATATTGGGAACTAAAGAACGGACAATTATGCATTTTGACCCAAATGAACTTGATGATATAAAACCGGGACCGATTGCCTGGATGGCGTCACATCCTGTAGCGGCCAATCTTGCGATGTTGGTGATGCTTGTTGGTGGATTCATTTTACTGCTCGGAACCAAACAAGAATTCTTCCCACAATTTTCCATTGATAAAGTTCTTATTACGGTGGCCTATCCGGGAGCTAGCCCTGAAGAAGTTGAGCAAGGGATCTTACTAGCTATAGAAGATGCTATTAAGGATATTGATGGTATTGATGAAATTTTTTCTTCTGCTCACGAAGCTTATGGCCATGTTATTGCCGATATTAAAGATAGTGATGAAACATCGCGCATTATACAAGACATCAAAACCAACGTCGATCAAATCTCTACTTTTCCAGTTGATGCGGAAAATCTGACTGTCAGTCTTATACAAGATGAAGATCGTATCCTTAATCTGGTGTTGCATGGCTCTGTTCCCCAAAATGTTTTACGGGATACGGCAGAACAAATACGCTACCGTCTTGAACGCGATGAAGATATTACACTGGTTGAGTTTCAAAATACCCGTAACTATGAAATTCATATAGAAGTCTCTCAAGAAACATTACGGCGCTATAATTTAAGCATTCCAGAAATAGCCTCTGCTTTATCCGAACGCTCTGTAGAACTCGGTGGTGGAACGCTTAAAACTTTGTCAGGACAAATTCTTGTCCGTATGACAGAACGCAAAGATTATGCTCATGAATTTGCCGTTATAACAATTATCACCAATAATAATGGCAGCATTGTAACACTAGGTGAAATTGCCAAAATCACGGATACTTTCGAAGATAAAGACCTTTACGCTACATTTAACGGCCAGAACGCTATTGAAATGACGGTTAACAGCAATGCTGATAAAAGCCCGGTTACAGTTGCTATGGCAACACGCAGTTTGATTGATAAAATTAATGTTGATCTTCCCGATAATATGAAACTTACAGTCACCTCTGACCGCGCTATTATGTTCCAGCAACGGGCCGATCTATTGATTAAAAACGGTCTTACCGGACTTATTCTGGTTATTGTGCTCCTTGCTCTGTTTCTGGATATTCGTCTAGCTCTCTGGGTAAGTATGGGAATTCCTATTTCCTATATGGGTGCTTTTTTGCTTTTTCCGGGAATCGATTATTTTTCGATTAATATGATATCTATGTTTGCTTTTATCATTGCTTTAGGAATTGTGGTAGATGATGCCATCGTGGTGGGAGAAAACATTTATCACAAGCGTGAACAGGGAATGAGTCCGGTAAAAGCCAGTATTGAAGGTGCACGCGAAATGGCTATTCCTATAAGCGTTAGTATATTTACCAATATTGTTGCTTTTACGCCTTTGTTTTTTATCCCCGGAGTTTTGGGAGAAATTTTCAAAGTTATTCCCGTTGTTGTTATTTCCATTTTTGTTATCTCGCTTATTGAGAGTTTATTTATTCTGCCTTGTCACCTGACATTGCGCGAAAACAAGAAACAAAAGAACATGCTCTTTGCAAAAATATCAGGGATAAAAAAAGCATTTAACCGCAAATTTGATGCTTTTGTGAACAATACGTACATTCCATTTGCAAAACTTTCTGTGCGGTTTCGCTACATCTCCTCAGCCCTCTTCATGCTAGTCTTGATTGCAATGGGCGGTTATGCAAAAAGCGGTCGTCTGGGCATGGTTATGTTACCAACTATTGAATCTGACTTTTCGCGGTCTTTAGCAATTTTGGAAGTTGGCGCACCTTTAAATGAAGTTAAAATCGTTGAGCAGAAATTATTAAATGCGGCTAAAATCGTTATAGAAGAAAATGGCGGCGATATACTTGCTTATGGGATTCATGCTCAAATTGATGAGAATGAAGTGACTATGCGCACCTATCTCACTAATATTGACATTCGCCCTATTTCCACTGACCAATTTACAGAACTATGGCGTAAAAAGACCGGCAATATTCCAGGGTTAGAAAGTCTGGTATTTTCATCTGATTTTGGTGGACCCAGACATGACGCAGCCTTGACTATAGAACTAAGTCATGAAGATACGGAAATTTTGGATAAAGCTGCTATTGACCTTGGGAAAGCTTTAGCTGAATTCCCTAATACACGTGAAATTGATGACGGCACAGCTCAGGGTAAACGCCAGTTCGATTTCACTTTGACAGATTTAGGCTATGTGCTTGGCTTTACGCCAGAAACTGTGGGACGGCAAATCCGCAGTTTTTATTATGGCAGTGAAGCTGTTAAGCAACAGCGTGGACGTAATGAAGTGCGCGTACTTGTAATGCTTCCGCGTGACCAACGTGAATCTTTTTATCATTTTTCCAATATGATGATTAAATCTCCCAGCGGCTCTTATGCAATGTTACGCGATATTGTAAATGTCAAAGATGACCGTGCATATACCACAATTGACCGCCGTAACTTTCAGCGCGTTACCGAAGTTAAAGCTGATGTCACGCCACCATCTCAAACTGATTTGATTGTCAGCGAACTTAAACAGTCTGTTTTACCTGAATTACAAACGCATTATCCCGGCTTAACATTCTCTTTTGAAGGACAACAAGCAGATATGCGCGAAAGTATTATGAGCTTGGGAGAAGGCATGATTATTGTCTGCTTTATTATGTATGTGGCTCTGGCTATTTTATTTTCTAGCTATACCCAACCCTTGCTTATTATGATTGCTATTCCGTTCAGCATTATTGGTGCTCTTATTGGTCATTTCATTATGGACTTTCCACTTAGTTTACCAAGTATGTTCGGCATTATTGCCTTGGCGGGTGTAGTAGTTAATGACTCGCTTATCCTGATTAATCTGGCCAATCAGAAGCGCAATAAAGATAAGATAAAATCTTATGATGCTATTATCACTGCGGCACGGCAACGCTTCCGCCCAATTATCCTGACAACAATAACAACCTTCGTTGGCTTAGCACCGATAATGTTTGAAACATCTATTCAGGCACGTATTCTTATTCCCATGGCGATATCTCTAGGATACGGGATTTTGTTTGCAACTTTATTAACACTGCTTCTTATACCAGCTTTGTATATGATTAATGAAGATATCAGACATATTTTTAAAATTATGACACGCTTCCTTCGCTTTGCTCCAGAAACCCAAACGCATTAATATCAACTGAACTACTACGGACTTACGCTTTGAGTTTTATGCAAAGATAAAAACGTTTCCGATTTACGCATGATATGCTAGGTTCCCGTCTTACTAACACTAGGAATAAGTATTTATGAGTGATCTTGTTTTAAGCGTAGAAGATGCCACTGTTTTAATTGCGGGAAAGACTTTCTTTGAAGAACTGGGATTCCATATCCATTCAGGACGTAAAATCGCTTTGGTGGGAAAAAACGGGGCTGGCAAAACGACGCTTATGAATATCATCACAGGTGCACGGGAAATTGATGGCGGCACACGCTTCTTATATCCGGGAATTACCACCGGGTATATGCAACAGCATGTTGATCCAACACCGGGCAAAACTGTACGTGACTTTGTCTTTGAAGGGCTTAGCTCGGATTTAGAAGAATGGGATATTGATTACCGCATTGATATGGTAGTTGCACCTTTATTATTAGAACCTGACGATACACTGGATATGCTCTCTGGTGGACAGCTTCGCCGCGCTGCTCTGGCCAGATCTTTGGTTGAACAACCAGATATATTGCTTCTCGATGAACCTACCAACCATATGGATTTAGAGCTAATCGAATGGCTGGAAGGATATATCAAAAACTATCGCGGAGCAGTGATGGTTGTCTCGCATGATAGGCAATTTTTAGCCAATACAACAGACCGGATTTTCTGGCTGGATCGTGGACAGATAAAAGTTGCACCTAAAGGCTTTGCCTATTTTGAGGAATGGTCACAAGGTTTGCTAGAGCAGGAAGGTCGATCTTTGCACAATCGTTCCAAACGCTTGGAGCATGAATTGGAATGGGCTAATCGTGGAGTCAGGGCACGGGTCAAGCGTAATGTGCGACGACAATCAGAAGCTTTCACTGCACGCAATCAACTTGAGAAGGACATGAAATCCTATCGACGTGTTACGTCCAAAATTGCGCTTCCCCCTATTACAGCCGAAGAATCATCGCGCAATATTGCCGAGTTCTTTAAAGTGAGCAAAACATTTGACAATAAGATTATCCTTGATGCCTTTAACATGCGCATCAAAAAAGGTGACCGCATCGGCATTCTGGGGAAAAATGGTGCTGGAAAAACCACGTTTCTTAAGCTACTGACAGGAGAAAAAATTCCTGATAGCGGTAAAATCAAGAAAGGTAAAAACGTCACTTATAGCGTCTTTGACCAAAAACGTGAGGGAATAAAAAATCATAAATCGCTGAAAGATAATTTATGCGCTCCAGATAGTGATTATCTGGATGTACGCGGTAAGTCGCGTCATGTATGCGGATATTTGAAAGATTTCTTATTCGATCCAGAAGATGCATGGCGCAGCGTTTCCACCTTGTCTGGAGGACAAAAGAACCGCTTGATGCTGGCTAAGATACTGGCTAATCCGGGAGCTATGCTTATTCTGGATGAACCAACCAATGATCTGGATATGGATACGCTGGATATGCTTACTGATGTTCTAACAAGCTATCAAGGTACGTTATTCATTGTTTCCCATGATCGAGATTTTCTGGATAAAATCGTAAAGAAAACATTGATATTTGAGGGCAATGGTCAGGTTGAAGGAATTATCGGCAACTATAGTGACTATCTGGCTTTCAAGAAAGCGCAAAGTGCAAAAATGGGGCGGGAGATGAAAGACGCTCTTGCTCTGGATGACCGAATGAAAACACCGGTAAAATCTTCCACAAAAGATAAATCAGACGCCCCGTCCCCTTCTGATAAATCCGGTAAAATGAGTTATAAGATCAAACGTGAATTAGAAATGCTTCCCAATAAAATTAAAAATCTGGAAAAAGAAATAGCCCTACTAGAAGACCAAATGAACGATTCTAGTTTTTATATGCGCGATACAGACGGGTTTACTCAAGCTTCGACACAATTGCCTTTAGCTAAAGTAAAACTGGAAGCACTGGAAACACGCTGGTTGGAATTGGAAGAGCTATAGTCGTTTGGCTTTAAAATAAGTATACATAATAGATTAATTTAACAATTAATGCTGGAAAAGACAATGTACAGAAAAAATACTTTAAAATCGTTCAAAGAGTCTAGAAATGGCTTTAAAAGAAATGTTTCATGTTTCTGTCATTTTGGACTGTTCCTTCGTTTTTTCGTAAATAGGTCGTTCTACGACCATTTCTAAGTCTCGTTTTCTGAGCCGCCTATTGTAAAACGAGTCTAATGATAATTATTGCAATTTTATAGCTTATCTGGGAAAAGATTGATCTCATAAGCACGAAAGAAAACCAAAATGTTAAGTATCTCAAACCTCACCTATAAAATCGGTGCGCGTACACTTATTGAAAATTCAAGCCTAAACGTCACAGACGGCTGGAAAGTTGGTGTTGTCGGCATCAACGGTGCGGGGAAAACTACACTATTCAAACTCATCTCCAATGAAATACAACCAGACAACGGCCATATCTCCATAACAGCACAACAGAAGTTCGGACAAGTGCGTCAGGATATTCCTGATTGCGACACACCACTGATCGAGATGGTTTTGTCTGCCCATAAGGATCTAACGGAACTTTTCAAACAATCTGAAACAGAAACAGATCCGTACAAAATGGCTGATATCTATGCACAGCTAAACGAACTTGACGCATATACGGCTCACTCCCGCGCCGCCATTCTACTGACTGGACTAGGTTTCAATGAAGACCAGATGCAGGCTCCCTTTTCGTCCCTTAGTGGAGGATGGCGCATGCGCGTAGCTCTGGCAGCAGCACTATTTGTCGAACCGGAAATCCTTTTGCTAGATGAACCTACTAATCACCTTGATCTTGAAGCCATTATGTGGCTAGAAACTTATCTTGCTTCCTATCCGCACACACTGCTGGTTATCTCTCACGACCGCGAACTGCTAAACAAATGCGTCGATCACGTTATCCATGTCGATAAACAAAAGCTGACACTCTACACCGGCAATTACGACACCTTTGAAAGAGAACGCACAGCAAAACTTGGTTTGCAAAAGAAAATGCACGAAAAGCAACTAGCGCACCGCGCCCATATGCAAGCTTTCGTTGACCGTTTCCGCTACAAAGCAACTAAAGCACGTCAAGCGCAAAGCCGCATCAAAGCATTGGAAAGGATGAATCTGGTAGACGCCGTAATCGCAGACCGCTCCATAAAATTCAACTTTCCGCAGCCGGATAAACTCTCCGCACCTTTAATCTCAATTCAAGAGGTCGATGTCGGCTACACGGAAGAAAAACCGATACTCCGTAATATCTACGAAAGCATCGATATGAACGACCGCATCGCACTTCTAGGCGCGAACGGCAACGGCAAATCCACCATGATAAAGCTTATAGCCGGAAAATTACCGGCAATGAAGGGAAATATAGTTCGTTCCGGCAAACTTCGCATCGGTTATTTTTCACAGCACCAAACTGAAGAGCTGGATATTGAATCTACTCCCTATCAGGAAATGTCACGTATGGTCGCAAAAAAAACAGGAAGCATAAGAGAATCCGCAATTCGCGGAAAACTGGGACAGTTTGGTTTTTCAAAAATGCTTGCCGACAACCGGATAGGAAACTTAAGCGGAGGTGAAAAAGCCCGATTACTTTTTGCTTTTATGAGCTACGATTCTCCTCATATCCTTCTTCTGGATGAGCCTACAAACCACCTTGATATAGATGCCCGCGAAGCACTGATACAGGCTCTCAACGCATACGAAGGTGCCGTTATTCTGGTTAGCCACGACCCTGGAATGATAGAGCGTGTTGCCGACAGTTTATGGCTAGTGAACGATGGTACCTGCGCTATGTTCGATGGCAATCTGGAAGACTACCGGAAATTTATCATCAAGTCCCGCCGCGAAAACCGCAAAGAAAGAAAAAATAAAAAGGTATCCTCTGAAAAAAAATCTACTTCTCAAGCCTCCCTGAAAAAAAAGACAGAAGAAGCAGAAAAAGAAGTTCTTCGCCTGACTGCGGAAAAAGACCGCATGGAAGACTT
>JAGLKS010000025.1 GCA_023140905.1 Alphaproteobacteria bacterium
AGCTAGGTTGCCGAGGCTTCACAGGGCCGGACCCTCCGCCTCTCTGGATAAGAGTTGCCGTATTGGGGCTATTGAATTGTGGCGAGAGTTTACCATAGCGAAGAAACCAAGTCAAATTTTATCTTCGTCTGACCAGCAATTCCAAATATGAACATGACATAATTTATCCGATATAAAAATAAGGTATCGTGCTATTCTTAGGAGATGAAGAGTTCAAAAGTATTTGGAACCATGATATCCGAATTAGACAATTGTTTTGCTCGGTTGCCAGATTATCGTCGAGGGGTAAATACACAATATGAAATCAAAGATGCGGCGGTTGCAGCGTTTAGTATGTTCTTTACTCAATCACCTTCATTTCTGGCATCCCAGCGGCTTTTACAAAAAAGAAAAGGCAAAAACAATTTACGCAGGCTGTTTGGCGTAGAAAAAACCCCAACGGATACTCAGATAAAAAACTTATTAGACCTATTATCTCCTTCTCTTCTATATCCTCTCTTTTCTGTTGCTATAAAAATGCTAGAAGAAAAAGGTGTGCTAAAAAACTTTCAAAGTTACGATGCTCAAATTCTTATCTCAAATGATGGCACACAAACAATTTCGTCTCAAAAAATAAGTTGTCAGAACTGCTCCCATCGCCAACTGGTAAACGATAAAACGCAGTATTTTCATTCAGTACTTCTTCCTGTTATCGTAAAGGCGGGAGAGCCAAGAGTACTTCCTTTACCGCCTGAATTTATTATGCCGCAGGACGGGCATGAAAAACAAGATTGCGAACGAGAAGCAACGAAACGCTGGGTACACAGAAACGCAGATGCTTTGAAAGGCTGGATGTATACCATGCTGGGAGACGATTTATACTCGAACCAGCCTCTTTGTGAGACCTTTTTGGAAGCTGAACTCAATTTCATCTTGGTCTGTAAGCCAGATTCGCATGTGGAACTCTACAAAACGGTTGATTTTCTTGCAAAAAACGGTCTTGTGGAAGAAGTAGAAGAACTATACTGGAATGGACGCTATTACGAAAAACACACTTATCGTTTTGTAAATGAGGTACCTTTGCGTCAAGAAAGTCCCTTATTGGTAAACTGGCTCGAAATAATTATCACATGCGAAAGTACAGGTAAAAAAGAATATCACAATAGTTTTGTTGTGAACCGCAAGGTGACATCTGAGAACGTTATTCCCTTCGCGAAAGATGGACGAACGCGTTGGAAAAGTGAAAACGAGACAAACAACACACTGAAAAACCAAGGCTATAACTTCGAGCATAATTTTGGGCATGGAGAAGAACACCTAGCAAACTTTTTAGCAACATTGAATCTTCTTGCCTTTCTTTTGCACACACTCCTTGATTTATTAGACGAGCAATATCAAGTACTACGAAAAGAACTGGTTACCCGCGTAGATTTCTTCAATGACTTACGCGCTTTGCTCCGTTATATGGTTTTTGACAGTTGGGACGGCTTGATGTTTTTCATGCTACGCGCCCTAGAAATTCCAGGATACACATGATGCCATCTTTTTACTTTCTGAAAGAGGGGTTCGCTGCTGATGCTTATTTGCGGCGGTTTTCGCTTGCTTACCCACTGAAAAAAAAGCTGCTTGGAGGCTTATCTGAATTCATTTGACGAACACTGCCTTATGACAAAAAGTTTGCAATTTCAAAGAAGCAGCGAAACGAGATGCCATATTTTGAATTGCTGTGAACACATGAAATGGCCAAATGCAAATTGAGACTAGAAATCTGACATGAATTTATGCTACAGTATTCTTAGGAAGATGTGTTTGATCGAAAGGAGTAGACCATGGAAGTTGTAATTGGTCATGTGACCCATTACTTCAACAAAATCAACGTAGCCGTACTGACTATCAAGGATGAACTAAAAGTTGGTGACACGATTCACATTCTTGGGCATACAACGAACTTTGCCCAAAAAGTTACTTCAATGCAAATCGAACATAATAATGTGGACTCCGTGAAACCAGGTGATGATTTCGCTATCAAAGTCATCGAGCCGGTGCGCGACCACGATGTTGTCTATAAAGTCACTGAAGGTACTTCCTAATTCGCGTAAATATAAGGATAATCCCAATGGAATTCTTCGATGCACTCAATGCGCGACATTCTATCCGTGCTTATGCTGGCACGCCGGTGGAAGATGAAAAGCTGGATCGAATCTTTGAAGCGATCAATCAAGCACCTTCTGCGGGGAATTTACAGGCATTTGAAGTTTATCTTGTGACGAGTGGCGATGATCGCGCAGAACTGGCCAATGCCGCACTTGAGCAAGACTTTGTAGCACAGGCTACTGTTGTACTTGTCTTTTGTGCACACGCGGCGCGTTCAGCGGAACGATATGGAAAACGCGGGATTAGCCTGTATTGTCTCCAAGATGCGACCATTGCCTGCACGTTTGCTATGTTGGCTGCGACAGCTCTTGGCCTGTCCAGCGTGTGGGTTGGGGCGTTTCGTGAAAGTGAAGTCAGTCGCATCATTAACGCGCCCCAGACCCATCATCCAGTGGCGATGCTGCCGGTTGGATA
>JAGLKS010000250.1 GCA_023140905.1 Alphaproteobacteria bacterium
TTCTTGCATTGTGTTTTCCTGTGCGTCTGTTTATAGACCGTCTATATATAGACATACCTTTATAGTCTTTTTCAAGCAATTATTTATGCATGAAAAAAGATGAGTATGAAAAATCTCTTGATTTGATTGTAGATGTCCTAGTGAAATCCCGGAAAGAACAAGGTATTTCGCACGAAAAACTTGCGGCTTTATCCGGTCTAAGCCGCACAGCGATTAGCTATATAGAATCACGTAAAAGCACACCAAGCATCGTTACTTGCATGAAATTATGTGATGTGCTGGGTGTGAAATTATCGGAGTTGCTGCGGGAGGTAAAACACTAAAGAGCTTGCCCTAAAGAAAAAGCCTGTTTATAACAGCCTCAATATCATGCATTAGAATTATATAACTATATGAAATACAAGGAATAAAATAATGGCCATAGAACGTACATTTTCAATTGTTAAACCAGATGCAACAAAACGTAACATCACAGGTGCAATTAATGCCAAACTGGAAGAAGCAGGTCTTCGTATTGTTGCCCAGAAACGTATTCATATGAGTAAAGAGCAAGCTGAAGGATTTTATGATGTTCACAAAGAGCGCCCGTTTTTTGGTGAATTAACAGAGTTCATGTCCTCTGCACCAGTTATCGTTCAAGTGCTTGAAGGCGAAAATGCTGTTGCCAAGAATCGTGAAGTAATGGGTGCTACTAATCCAAAAGAAGCCGATGCAGGAACAATCCGTAAAGAACATGCGTTAAATATTGGAGAAAATTCCGTTCACGGTTCTGATTCATTAGAAAATGCTAAAATAGAGATTAATTATTTCTTCACAGAAGAAGAGATTGTTGGCTAAGCTAAAACAAATCTGATTTTGCCTGCTCAGTATAAGCTTTTATTGCTATCACAGATAATGTAGTAATTTGACTTAAATCAGCCTGAAGACGTAGACTCCCCTCTTTATTCCATGATAAAAAGAAACATGATGAGGCTTTTTCCGTTTGTGTGAGAGATATCTCGCGATTCAAGCTTCCCGTCTATTTTTCTGTATCGTCTAACAAGAACAATAAGTGAGAGCTATGGATCAGAATACGCAACAGCGCGCACACACAAATAACAACACAACGCAACACAACTCTGATTTAGCAAATAAGATACAAAACCTATATCATAACTATGAAAAGACAAACCACGATAATCCGTTTGTCAGTCCGGTTCTGAAATTATCTCTGCACATTAGTCGCATGCTGGAAAATCAAGAGCTTACACCAGAAGACTTAAACACAATTATTAAGCACTTCACTCTTGATTCACTCGAACGCCGCGCACGCCATATGGCTAAATATTACGCTCAGTGTAATGAAGATAAAAACTTACAAACATTGAATAAACTCTTTACAGACCTTACAAAAGGTGAGGATAAAAAAATTACGTCTTTTGATAATTTTCAAAAACGTATCGAACACTTGTTCTATGGCTTCGTTTTTACAGCTCATCCAACCTTTTCAATGTCTTTGGGTCTATCGCGTGCACTCATTAATTACGCAGCTTCCCTTGCTGGAGCAAAAGACAAAAAAACGTTTGAAGACATACGCAAAGCTTATGAAGAAAAACCGTACTCTCCCCTCGATCTTAAAACAGAAACAAATTTTTCTCTTCTGGCAATAGACAATTTACACGATGCTTTCGAGCAAATGATCCGCATTGCTTTCAATGTTGCAAAAAAAGCCTACCCCGATCAATGGCTACAATTACGCCCAAATCTAAGCTCAATTGCGACATGGGTTGGCTTTGACATTGATGGACGTAAAGACATTCAATGGGCAAAAACATTCGAAAACCGTATCGAGCTTCAAGTTCGCCAGCTCAACTCATATCAGAAAAATATTGTCCAGTTGATTGATATATATGGAGAAAATAAAACCGCATTCCTGATACCCTTATTAAAAGATATCAAGAACACGCATGATCTAATGAAAGATCATGGATATTTCTTCTCTAAATACAATCAATTTGTAGATCCTAACTTACAACAGCTACAAGAAGCATCCAAAGCATTAATCCAAAGCGCAGATAAACGCCTCTTAAGTGCTAAACCTCTTATCAAAGTAATAGAAAAAGCTTTGCCGGAAGTGACAGATAAAAAGCTCACGACCGATCTTCTTATCCTTTTAACCCAACTCAAAACTTTTGGCCTAAGCCGGGCAAATGTGCATTTCCGCATCAATGCCAACCAAATACACAACGCCATTAATAACCACTTGCACTTGGAAACGCATCCAGACAATGCTTCACACCGTCATGCTTATATAAGTGGTATTAACGGCCTGCTTAAAGACGTCAAACCAGTTAACATTCATTTCGGTGACATTGCTGACGAGGAAATGACTGCGCGTTACGAGTTCATGCTTATTCAGCAAATTGTTCAATATATCGATAATGATTGCATTATCCGCTTTCTAATCGCAGAAACCGAGAGCGCTTTTACCCTGTTAACAGCACTCTACTACGCTAAATTGTTCAAAGTTGAGCAACATGTTGATATTTGCCCCCTCTTTGAAACAGAACGCGCTCTGCAAAATGGTTCACGCTATTATCAGACGTTACTAAAAAACAACCATTTCAAAACCTATATCCGGCACAGAAAACGCTTAAGCGTCCAAACAGGTTATTCAGATGCCGGACGCTATATCGGCCAACCTGCTGCTGGGGCCTATATTGAACGCTTGAAAGAACGTATTATTAATTTATTTGACGATACGAAGTTAGGTGATGACGTTTCCCTGCTCTTTTTTGATACGCATGGAGAATCAGTTGGCCGTGGGGGACACCCACTTAGCTATACAGAGCGCCTGCGCTATATATGCTCTCCATATCTTCTATGCACACTAGCTCAGAAAAATATCAACTACACTCAAGAGAGCAGTTATCAAGGCGGAGATGGATTTCTACCATTCTTTAACAAATCCACGACATTGGCGTTGTTAACCCGCAGCATCGAATACTTCTCAAGTTCCCATACGAATAAATGCTGCACTGAAGATCCATATTATACATCCCCGGCGAGAAAAGAGGTTGCCGAGTTCTTCTCAGCCTCCACGAACATTCAGGTTGATCTGGTTAAAAACCCACATTACGCAAACTTGCTGGCTACGATTGGTACAAATATGATGTCCCCTTCCGGTAGCCGCGCAGTTAAACGCTCAAAAAACGCCAAGGTAAAGCGTGCAGAAATAAGCCACTTCCGCGCCATTCCACATAATGCAATATTGGGACAATACGGCCTTCTAGCCAATACAATTACCGGACTTGGCCGCGCTTTTCATGAACATGCCAACTTTGCCAATGAATTGGAGCAAAAATCAGAACGCCTGAAATCCATATTCTCACTAAGCGACTATGCTTTTAGCCTATCTAATCCGCAAATTATGAAAGCCTATATCAGCTTGTTCAATCCAACATTTTGGCTAACTCTGGCACAGAACCACCCGGATTTAGCGCGTTCAAACCAATTATCTATAATCGCCAGCCACCTCGAAAAAAGCGGACATCATGACGGCATTATGAGCATATACCGACACTTTGCGTGGGATTACACTATGTTAAAGCGCCATCGCAGTATCAGTAACACAGAAGATGCTGAAAAGATCGTCAATATGGCCTGTCTTCACGCACTGCGCATAGCACTTATCCGCAAAATCTATATTCTGGCTATGGATATACCGCGCTTTAACCCGCAGCATTCCACAACCCGCAGGGACTTGAATGATATTATTTTCAAGCTGGATATTGATCATGCCGCCGATTTATTAGAAGTTATCTTCCCCGCACATGATGACGAGGCAAGGACTTATGATTTTGGTGAGATTTCCGAATACCAACAACAAAAAGAAGAAAAAGGGGAAGTCGGATACAGCACTATCCGCAATAACATCACGATTCCATTGCAAAATACACATAAGCAGATTCATGATATCTCTACAGCACTAGCCCACTATATGGGTTTCTTTGGATAAAGATATAATCCGGTAATTATAAAGCACTGCCCAAAACATGTGTTATCGAGATAACAACACATAGAAAGGGATTCTTAGTAGGGTAGACAGCTCGGCACTAATGTGGAATAATTCCTTCGTTTTTATCTAACCTTAAAAGGGACTAATCATGAGAACAGTATTAATTACAGGAGGCACCTCTGGTATTGGTGCCGTAACAGCGCGAGCTTTCAAAGATGCAGGCTATAATGTAGTTGTGAACAATGTTTTTGACGATGAGCCAACAGCAAAATTCAAGGAAGAAACAGGTATCCCCGCTTATATCTGGGACGTTACGGATTTTGACGGATGTGCCAAAGGTGTTGCTCAAGTCATCGAAGAACATGGTGCTATTGATATTTTGGTCAATAATGCAGGAATTATCCGCGATGCCATGCTTCACAAAATGGACCCGGATAAGTGGAACTCCGTGATTAACGTAAACTTGAATTCTGCATACAATATGTGTCATGCCGTGATTAATCATATGAGAGAACGTAAATACGGTCGCATTGTTTCAATCGGCTCTGTAAACGGTCTAGCCGGACAAATGGGGCAAACTAACTACTCCGCGACAAAAGCGGGTATTATTGGTTTCACCAAAGCTTTGGCTCGCGAAACATCTCGCAAAGGCATCACAGTAAACGTTGTAGCTCCTGGATATGTGAACACAGCTATGATGCAAGACATCCCCGAAGATATTTTAGCTGGAATCGTTGATTCTGTTCCTGTTGGCCGTTTAGCAGAACCTGAAGAAATCGCCCACGCAGTACTTTTCCTTGCTGATGAAAATTCAGGCTTCATCACAGGCGAAACACTTTCCATTAATGGCGGTCTTTACATGCAGTAATTAACTTTGCTGAAAAATTTATTTAAGATGAG
>JAGLKS010000251.1 GCA_023140905.1 Alphaproteobacteria bacterium
GGTTATATCCTAAAAAGCGTGCGGCTGTCATGGTAATGCCCGAACGGCTCGTGCCAGGGATGAGGGCCAATATCTGAGCAAGCCCAATAAGCAGGGCATTTTTCATATTCATCTGCTCTATGTTTTTGATCGATGTGGTTTTAGCATCGGCGTACCATAAAACAATACCAAAAAGCAGCGTTGTCCATGCAATAACGTACAGGGTTTTTAACCAGTCAGGCTCAAAGAAATGAAGCACAAACCCTGCTATAACAACGGGTATGGAGCTAATGAGTACATACAGGAATAGCCGCGCATTACTGGAAGCAACTTTGCCTGTACCAACGTCTTTCATGCCTAAAATCATGCGTACAACATCGTGCCGGAAATATAATAGAACGGCAAGTAAAGTGCCAACATGTACGGCAACATCCATAGCTAGATTTTCTTGATCCCAATGCGTACATTGATCGGTAAAACAATGAAATAATCCCAGATGACCGCTGGAACTGACAGGAAGGAATTCTGTTAAACCCTGGATGACAGCAAGTAGTATGATATGGTATAAGAGCATGGTTATAATTGTTTCCTATTGCTTTTGCAGTACGTTACTTTGCTTCTTACGTAACAACCTGTACGTTTCGTCGTTTAAGTGTTTATCCTTTAGGTGTGTATGTTTGCTGGAAAAGAAAAATTAAGCAACTATAATGTGTTGTGACGAATAGTGCAGATGAGGAGGCTGTAAGAGATAATGAAGAAGAGTAGATTTAACTCCCTCATCTTAAGAGCTACTCCAAAATAAGTGGAATGACAATGATTTATGTATATGGAATTGCCGGTTTTATTCTCGGATTTATCATCGGACAGATGCTTTTGCTGTTTTTACTGCGCGGCGTTAGCAAAGAAGAGATATTGAATGACAAATATATTCACCTGAAATATGGGCTGTTAAATTGGGCTGTAGCGTCATTATTTTGTTACGGAGCTGTGTCATTATACAAATATTATCTATAAAACCCCTAATTATTAGACACTGTTAGCAGGCTCTGATTGCGGGATAGGAGAAAATAGAGAAGAAACAAACGACGCGATAAGCGACAAAGTAGATGCGCTATTATCTTGAATGACTACTAAAAAATAACATGGAAATCACTGGCATCTAACCATCAATGCCCATTTTTATACCTTGTTTACACACAAGCTCTATCCTGAAAAGCAAGGCAGCCATTAATAACCAATTCCACACTATTCTTTAAGTAAAGCTACTACATCAGTAAGAAATCAAGGCTTAAGATTAGGAAATAATTTTTGTACGCTAAATGTTTTTTCATAAATTTTTGTTTTCGTGATTGAATATTTTTTCACGTAGGTTAGACTGCAAGAATGCGAATCTTGTATCACTTCTGGCTGAACCCTTATTCTCGTAAAGTGCGTATGGCACTGGCTGAGAAGGGGCTTCCTTTTGAATTGCGCATTGAAAAGACATGGGAAAGACGCACAGAGTTTCTGGCAATGAATCCTGCGGGCGATCTACCTGTTTTGATTGAACAAGACGGCACGACCTTGTCAAACTCGGAAGTGATATGTGAGTATCTTGAAGAGGTTTATCCTGAAATAAACCTTTTGGGCCATGATCCGATGCAACGTGCAGAAACCCGGCGGTTGGTTAATTGGTTTGATCATAAATTCAATCGGGAAGTAACAGAGAATTTGGTTAATGAAAAACTGATGAAATCTGTACTTAACCTGGGTGAGCCGCATGGACCTACTGTACGTGCAGGGCGGGCAAACATACATTATCATCTCGACTATATTGGGTTTTTGACAGAGCGGCGCAAGTGGCTGGCTGGCGATAACTTCTCTCTGGTTGACATAGCAGCAGCGGCGCATCTTTCTGCTGTTGATTATGTTGGTGAGGTGCCTTGGGAGGAACACGAAGCTGCGCGGAAATGGTACGATAAGATGAAAGCTCGTCCAGGGTTTGTTGAATTTTTTGAAGAACGTGTCCCGGGATTTGATCCGGTAGCTAAAAATTACATGAACACCAAAACGGGCTAAGATAAATACAATAATGAAAGGCCCGGTAGGGTGACAAAGAAAAAGCTTTTTTGTTTCGGGTATGGATATACATGCGATTATCTAGGTCATGAGCTTACGCATGGCGACGTTTCACAACGTTATGACGTTTCTTGGGATTTAGCAGGTACAACGCGCGATAATGAAAAAAAACATACATTGGAAGAGCGTGGTATAGCCGCTTATATATTCGATTCTGATGTACCTGTTCCGGATCCTTTATATTTATTGCGTGATGTTACACATATTCTGATTTCTACACTTCCTTCCGATGAAGGAGACATGTCTTATTTGAGGCACGCCCGTGATCTTATTAATTTGCCGAAATTAGAATGGGTTGGCTATCTCTCGACAACAGGTGCTTATGGTAATCGCGATGGTGGATGGGTAGATGAAACTGCGGAACCGCGCCCAACCACAAAACGCGGATCTCGGCGGTTTACTTCTGAGGAACAATGGCGCTCTATGTATGAGCATTATAAATTTCCCGTACATATATTTCGATTAGCTGGAATATATGGCCCTGGACGTAGTGCACTAGATTCTGTACGTGCGGGCATTGCCCGCCGTATTGATAAACCCGGCCACGCTTTTAACCGTGTGCATGTAGATGATATCGTGCAAGTGCTGGTTGCTTCGATGCATAACCCTAAGCCGGGGGAAATTTATAATGTTTGCGACGATTATCCTGCTCCAAGCCATAAAGTTATAGATTATGCGTGTAAATTATTGAAAATTAATTCTCCACCACTGCTTTCCTATGACGAAATTGATTTGGTCCCCATAACGGCGAGTTTTTATGCCGAAAACAAGCGAATTCACAACGATAAAATTAAGGAAGAACTCGGAATTACGCTTAAATATCCTGATTATATGAAAGGGTTAGAGGGGTGTTTAAAGCTGGAAACACAAATATTTACAAGAAAATAATCCGCTTTATTCGCGCAATAAGACCGCCTGCGTAAGTGTTGAGTTCCGTAAGCTGGTGGAGAGATTCACCATATTCCACAATGATACAAAGTCGCTATAAGCCCACATGTATGTAATAGGTCTTAACTTTCGTTTAATTATATCAATATCTTATGTGCCGTATGTGTCTTAAGCGGCTTTTTGAACTTTGGCTTTATAAGGAAGGCGTACAATCACTGTTGTGCCGACATTTACAGTCGATTCAATGTTTAAAGTTCCCCCATGCATTTCTACCAGTTCTTTGGTAATTGAAAGGCCCAGACCGGTGCCTTCATAATCACGTGTATACTCGCTTGAAGCCTGTTCAAACGGATGCAGAACAGAAGCGAGTTTATTGGGTGGAATACCTACGCCCGTATCACAAACTTTGAACGACACGAAATTTTCATGCTCGTAACATTCCATCCAGACTGACCCACCGGTATTTGTGAATTTTACAGCGTTAGATAGAAGGTTAAGAAAGATTTGTGTTAAAGCGCGACGGTCAGCAACAAGCAGTAAATCTTCATGCTCAAAAATAGGTTTACGCAGACGTACACTTTGCTCTTTTGCCCGGCCTTCAACCATTTCTATGGTACGGTCAACAATCTTTTTGATTTGTAATTCTTCAAGATCAAGACTGTGCTTCCCAGCTTCTATCTTGGACATATCAAGAATATCGCTAATCAAATCGAGTAGGTGATGACCGCTTTCTTTTATGCTGGTAGCGTATTCAACATATTTTTCATTGAATATAGGCCCAAGCATTTCTGCTTCAATCATTTCTGAAAAACCGATAATGGCGTTCAAAGGTGTACGTAGTTCATGACTCATATTGGCAAGGAA
>JAGLKS010000252.1 GCA_023140905.1 Alphaproteobacteria bacterium
GTTTTTCTGAATGAAATACATACTTATATTTCTTCAGTTTAGGAAGAAATTATGAAACAATGATGAAACTATTATATATTGACTTTCTTTGGAAATAGACGTTCTTTGAAAAATAATTAGAATTTTTAAAATTAGGGTATGGAATGTCTGCTTTTTTAGCTCCTGTTATAGCGTTTTTGTTTGTTGTTTTATTGATTATGCCCCTGCGTAAGCTTGCGCGTTTTTCAGGCATTGTTGATGAGCCGGGAGGACGAAAACGACATCAAAAAGCGATTCCTCCGATTGGTGGGATTATCATTTTTTCAGTATTTATGCTTTTGGGCGTTTTTTCGGATATCGTTGATTTGCAGAAATATTGGGCACTTTATGTTGGTCTGATTATTTTGCTGGTTTCAGGTGCAATTGATGATCAGTCTTCTTTGCCAGCCATTTTAAAACTTATTTTGCAATTATCTGCGGCCAGCGTAATCGTCTTTTGTGGAGATGTGCAAGCGGCGTATTTGGGTGATCTCTTCGGTTTTGGCGTGGTGTGGACAGGGTTCCTATCATATCCTTTTACATTGATAGCAGTCGTGTTGCTTATTAATGCTATAAACTTGACCGATGGTATAGATGGCTTGGCCGGTGGGATATCAACAGTATTTTTGGCGTTTTTTACGTTGGCTGCAATCAATGCCGGTTGGTATAATCAAGCGCAAGTCTTAAGTCTGTTAATAGCCTCTATTCTTGGTTTCCTTATTTTTAACATGCGTAATCCGTGGCGTCGTAAAGCAAGCTTATTTTTAGGTGATGCTGGAAGCACGTCTTTAGGACTTGTTATTGCCTGGTTTGCTGTGCATCTGGCCGAAGGGCCAAGTACACCACTGGAGCCTATTGTTGTAGCCTGGATTATAGGTTTCCCGGTATTTGATACATGTGCGCAATTTTATCGCCGCCTTTGTAATGGACAAGACCCATTTTCCCCGGATCGCAAGCATTTCCACCACCATTTTATTAATGCAGGAATTCCAGTTTGTTATGCTACTCCGTTTATTATGCTTATCATCGCATTGATGGGGGGGATTGGTTATGGGGCGTACGCGCTGGGCGTTCCTGAGATCGTGTTAACGTTAGGCTGGATTATGTTGTTTATTCTACATATTTTCATGTCTCAAAGACCGGCACGTTATGTTTATATTTTGCGTAAATGTTTTGCACCTTTTATTTCTTGTCGCTAGGATAGCAGACATACAATAGTTTCATTTAAGAATAGTACTAATATTATGCCAAGAGCTATGCCACGCAGTTTTATTCACATGACTATTTTATCATATATATTTTCAAAGGTTGTGCGCCTGTCACGTGTAGCTGTATTGGGATTTTTCTGCTTGAGCTTAGGCGGGTGTGTGGAAGGCGTTGATTTACCTGAATTTATTACAAATATAGGAGATATCAAAAGCACTAAAAACGGCAGAAAAAACCAAGTAAACGCACAGAAAGATCAACCCGAAAGCAAAGATAAGCAACAGGAATACTCGTCTAATTCCCGTCAAATGCGTTCTTCTCATACAAGTTCTTCTAATACAAAAAGCAGGTCGAATAGTGAAGCTTTGCTTAAGGTTAACGGGAACTGGAATATTGTTGTTGAGCAAGACAGGAGCATGGATCCGACGCAAGCACATTTGAAAGCACGTGAAAGAGTTAATGTTAAACGGCGCAATAATGATAAGGAGCTTAGTGCTCATTTCGAGCCGGATGCAAAGAGTGGAGAAGACAGAAAAATGCGCGTATTACGCGTAAAGCATGGGGATGATGGGAAGGATGGTAATCTGGATCAGTTTTATATAGTGGAAAGCTCTGTTGTTAAACCGTCTCATACGATTGCCGGAAGTGATTTGTTACAAAAAATAAAGGCATTATTTGGCGAGGATGATGCGGGTAGTAAAAGCATAAAAGAGAGCTCAAAAGATTCTAGTTTTGCGCAGAGTCAGAATTATGAGGTTGCCCCATTTTCAAAACTAAAAGCAAAAGGAGATGCAAGAGGAGGGGAAGAACGCCGTATTCGTACAGTAAATGGTGTTGTTATTCCACCATCATTGCCGGAACGGAGAATAAAAAAGCAAAGAGTGGAAAAGTGTTCCAAAAAAGCAAATTCGTCAAAATGTATTATTATTCCACGGCGCAAACCTGTGAGGGCTGAAAACTCGAATAGCATGGTTATCCCGCATATTAAGCCCCGTATAATGGCGGAAGTGTCGAGTGAAGAGAAGATAAACAATGTGACAATACAAGCGAAATATGCGCAAGTTGTGAAAGTTCGGACCGGGTTACATAAAGGAAGAACAAGATTGGTGATCGAAGTAACAGACCCGGTAAAATACAAGGTTGCATTAGACCATGTGCGCAATGTGCTATGTATAAAAATTGAGAACACACATTGGACAATAGCACCGCAAAAGCGCTTTGATAAGAGTGCTTTATTAGGGACTTATATTGCTCGTGAACAAAGCGATAGAAGCGTGCTGTTTGAAGTGCGTTTGAAGAAAGAAAGCAAAATTCTTAACACAATGCTTTTACGCCCTAGTCTTTCGTCGGCTCATCGTATTGTGATTGACATGAAAGATTGATGATTTTTTCGTCGGCTTGTCTGTTTGAATAAATTTCGAAGGGCAAAGGACGGCACTTTCGTATTATCAGTATTACTAAATTGATGATTACTGAATTTATGAAAGGATAATCGAGATGAAAAAACTATTGATGTTATCGGCTTTAGCAATGGTAGCTGCTATGCCAGTGGCTATGGCTGAGGGTTTTGGGGGTGGCCATGAAGGTGGTAAAGGGCTAAGAGGTTCTGGTGGTAAAGGACAACAAATGCTTGTGATGATGTTTAAAAGACATGATATGAATAATGATGGTATTATCACAAAAGGCGAATTTTTGACGGTTGCGGAAAAGCGTTTTGTGCAAGTGGATGCTGACAATAATGGCGAAGTTACGAAAGAAGAAGCCAAAAATCACGCTGAAGAAATAAAGAAAAAAGTGATGGAAAGAAAGCAAAATGGGAATTCTTCTGAGCCATCAACAGCACCGGCTGATTAATAAAATTGCAAAGTATTCGTCATATTTTGCTGAATGACAGGGAATAACTTTGTGCGTTTAAATTCCTTAGATTTAGAAATGTTATCCGATAAAGACCTTATGATTCGCGTGCAAAAAGCGGATCATGAGGCTTTTGCTGTATTGGTTAACCGACACAGTAAAATGTTTTATGGCGCGGCGTATCGTATGTGTCCTTGTGCTAATGAAGCGGAGGACATTGTTCAAGAGGCTTTTTTGAAATTATGGGCGCGTCCACAGATCTGGGATGCTAATAAAGGTGCAAAGTTCACAACATGGTTTTACAGGGTTGTTACAAATCTGGCGATTGATAACATACGCAAGAAGAAAAATACGAAGGGTTCAGACAGTCTGGACAGTATTATGGATAAGACACCGGGGCAGGATGAAGCTTTGGAAGAAGCGCAAAAACAGCTGATTTTGGAGGCGGCTATGGAGGAATTGCCGGAGCGTCAGAAGGTGGCTTTGAATTTGTGTTTTTATGAGGAGTTAAGCAATAAAGATGCAGCACAGGTGATGGATGTTAATGTAAAGGCTCTGGAGTCGTTGTTGATGCGCGCTAAACGTGGATTGAAAGATGTATTGATGCGTCAAGGTGTATTGATAGATACCGGGAAGATAGAAAATCAAGATTGCAATGAAACAGAGAAAGGGCGGCATTATGGGGCATGATGATTTAGAGCAACAGCTTGATGCATTGCTAGCACAGCGCACTGTCCCTGAAATGCGGAGTAATTTGGCTTTTCGCATTATAGAGACTTCGCGCACAGTGCAGCAGGAACGCAGTGGATTTGCAGGGCTTTCGGAGAAAATTAAGAGTGTAAGGTGCTCGTTCTTGAAGGTAATAGAAGCTGTTTTGGATTGCATTGCGTTGCCCCGACCTGCTTTTGCTATATT
>JAGLKS010000253.1 GCA_023140905.1 Alphaproteobacteria bacterium
TGAAGCTAACCAGTACTAATTGCTCGATTGGCTTGAGTTTAAATTATGCATAGGTACTTACAAAAGGCCTTTGCCTACGCGCAGTGATAAATTTACTGACGTTTATTGAAATTCAGGTTTTGATTAAGATATACAGAATTTATTTTGGAGACCCTTACGGGGTAATATTAGTTAGGATTTTAACAAGTCCAAGCTTTGTTAGTAAATAATGAGTTTTAATGATCTGGTGGTTATAGCAAGAGTGAAACACCTGATCCCATCCCGAACTCAATCGTGAAACCTCTTAGCGACGATGATACTGCGTCTTAAGGCGTGGGAGAGTAGTTCGCTGCCAGATCTTTTAAGCTCATTATTTATAGTTGTTTCAAACCTGATTTATGAAGTTTCCTAAAATAATTATCGTCATTGCGAGGAGGTCATTAGGCCGACGCGGCAATCTAGAATTTATGGATTGCTTCGCTATGCTCGCAATGACAAGAAACGAATTTCGAACGTTCAACCGCCCACGAGGCGGTTTTTTAATGCCAATTTCTTTTATTATAACTCAATGTGTAATAAAGTAGGCGGACGTCTTTAAGCATACATAAAAAAGGTAGGTATTATGGCACATTATACTTTTCAGTTTAGTAAGGTTTATGAAGATGATGATGGGATGCTGGAAGTGGAACTTTTTGCAGCTAATCCTAATGTGTCCGGTCGCAACAAGTTTTTTTGTTACCCACAGATGTTGTCTGATTACGCAGATAAATTGCTTAATTATTTTCCTATTGATCAGGCAGAGTGCGTAGAGTATGAGTCTGGATCTCCTGAAAGATATCTAGAAAATGATTATAATGAATATGTTTGTTTCAAAATGCTTCCTTATGGTGGTAAAGGAGGTGTGCTGATTGAAATAGAGCTGATTTATGAGACTTGGCCTGCGCATTTAGGTGATTATTCTTGTAAGTTTTCTTTGGTAACATATGTTGCTGGCGTGAATGATCTTGGGAATAGTATTAAGAGCTGGCTTAAAAACACTGATACACCCATGCGTATAGATTGGGATGGATAGGATACGTAATCAGAAGTTTTTAAGAGAGGGAACAAGGTTGTTGTGATGTTTCTCCGCAAATAATAAAAGATAGATTACAATTCTATGTTTGAAACCGCCTACGAGGCGTTTTTTTGGTTGCACCTATCCAAAACCTTACGCACATGCCTAGATTGTGCATATAAAATTCGGAGTAGGGCTTTGCCTTCTTTAGAGCGTAGCCCGTGTTTAATGGGGTTACACGCCACAATTGCCTTTCCTTTGATTGTTTTTGGGCCGGTTGATTTTCCCCAAGGCTTTGATTCCATTATGTTTTCCCGCTGTTTTGCGCGTGTTTTTGGTGTCCATCTTGGCATGATTAATCTTCTCTTAGAGGTAAATCTGTATAGTTTGTTTGTCGAGATACGGAGAAATTATTGCTCGTATCTTCCAGATTCTTTGTTAAATTTGCTTCGCTATATTCGCGGAAATTACGAGCATCTTCGGCCAATTGTTGTTGCTTTTGCCACTCTTTTTCCGCCCTGCGACCCAGAGTGTCAACGGTTTGCACGGTTTGGCGGTACTGATTTTGTGCGCGCAAAGCCAGTCCGTACTGGATCAGGCGGCCACAGCGTTCATCAGCGTCAGAGAGCATGTGGA
>JAGLKS010000254.1 GCA_023140905.1 Alphaproteobacteria bacterium
GTGATTCGCGGCATCCATATTTATTATCGAATTTGGACTTTGTTACTGAATCATTGACATTAAACGCCGGAGCCATCAAAGAGCCATCTTCTTCCATTTTCTTCAAAAACAGCACGCCTGTAGTTGTTTCCTCGGAAATCCCTTTAATATCAGCCATCATTTCAGGATAGTTTTTATGCATCATGCCGGTCAGATCACCGCCATCATCTAAAATCATATTCGGAACCCATGAAGCATCGCCTTTAATGCTTTGCTTGATACACCATTCATATTCTTCCTCGGTTTCACCTTTCCATGCAAAAACCGGCACGCCCACCGCCGCAATAGCAGCAGCAGCTTCGTCTTGTGTTGAGAAGATGTTACAAGAGCTCCAACGCACCGACGCACCAAGCTCTATCAAAGTTTCAATCAACACAGCTGTCTGCACAGTCATATGCAAACATCCAACAATATTAGCGCCTTTTAAAGGCTGCTCTTGTTTATATTCTTCTCTGATTGCCATCAAACCCGGCATTTCATCTTGCGCCAAATCAATTTGAAGACGTCCGGCCGCAGCCAGTCCTATATCTTTTACTTTATAATCCTGCTCTACAGCTTGCGGTTTAGCGGGCATATATATCTCCTTAAATCCTTAAAAATAATTTTGTTTAATTTGCTTTATGACACAGAAAATATTATCTATTGTCAGACTGCGAAGTCTATAAAACATTTTTTTTTAACAAAAACCAATGCTAATGTGAGAAAATGAGTATTAATTTTAACGATATCAGTAAAGATACAAGCAAGCCCGTTGGCGAAGATGGGCGCTGTTATGGCGAAGATGCTATGGCTAAAGCCATTCGTACCGGCGAGCGCACACGCTTTATATATAAGCAAAGTCCTATGACTGAACGTGATTATCAAATTCATGAGTATGACTTTACAAAAGGCGCTTATAACCACGTTGGGGACTATGTTTTAATCAATACGGATGAGCCGCGGAACATCACGGAAAAGAAGATTGCCAACCTTATGAGCATTCTTAACAAGAAAGATGATATAACAGACTTATCAAATTTGACAAAAACCCGCGTCTTATATACTATAGTACCTGAGGCACAGGCAGGCAACCAGACAAAGATAGTCTTTAAAGATTACGATGGCTCCAGTGTTTCCAAAGATAATGCTATATTTACAATAAGAAAAGGGGTTTTTAAATCATGATGGGACAAACAAACGAACTAACTGATGGTGCATTTAAAAATGTATCTGATGGTTTTCCGGCAGTTGGCGAAGCAGGGGTATGTGCAGGGATTTTCTGTAGATTTGTAAGTGGGCTTGTTGCGGGGTCTAATAATGATCTTGTTAATGTCGCAGGGATTACCACAGGACCTGTTATAGATTAAAAATAACCTCATTCATGTTATAGATATTAGAAAGGCGGGGTTTCTCGCCTTTTTGTTTGCCTAAATGCATTCTATAGTGTGTTTTGCAATGCAGCGAATAAATTCCTTGACGCTGTGGGGATTTTATCGTACATCTGTTTTAAGCTAGCTCGTATGAACAAATCGGAGACCGTCGGCAGAGTCAGAGAAGTCTTAGACTTATAAGTCCTACGCAGAAGAAATTCATACAATTAAGGGATCATGGACCTGACAAAAAGACTTGTAAGCGCGTTTTGGGCGCCCATTATTCTACTATGGTTTATTACAAATAAAGGGATTAAGAAAAGGATACATAAAAGAAAAGGTGCATAAAAGAAAATATAGTGAGTTTATACCGATTTTTGTTCTAGTAGTTTCACTTAAGAATAGAATGGGAAACGATATATTCAAGCTCCACGTATGCAAAAGCTCCGTAGCTTAGGCAAATGCCTCAATGAATAGGCGGAGATTTTGGTGTTTTCGGTTTTATGTGCTGTTTGTAACTTTATTCTTGCACTGGCTCTTGGGCTGGTGGTTTTTTATGGTGAGATATCATGGCATTCTTTAGTTCCTCCACAACATTGCTCATAACTTCATCACAAGAATTCTTTGCATATTTATCCAATCCATTAACATATTCGAACTTGAATGCCCTATATAGATCCTCAGCCAATGTTTTAAGGGGCTTTTCCCCTAGCTTTTGTTCACTCCAGCCGAGTGAAACCAAACATACAAATCCATGTGTAATATTCAGCAAATTATCATTTCCTGTTTCACGGATATCATTTAAGACATTGATAAGGGCGGCTTTCCCTTCGCTCGAAGGAACATTCTTTCCTATAATAGTTTCCATAAGGATTTTTATAAGGTTTCCCTCTGGGTCACATATGTTATTAAAAAAAGTTGTCCATTCCCCTTTGGTCGGAGTATTAGAAGCATTTCTCTCTCGTATAAGCCTTGCTATAAAATTTTCCCTAGGGTCCTGATTTTCTCCAGATTCATCCATTTTTTGATTTCCTTAATTACCACTATCACCACGGTGCTAATTGCTTAACAATTTACAAATATTACCGATGAGGATATGTTATAGAAAATGGGTGATGAGATCAAGTTTTCTATGGGTTTATCTTATACAGATTATCATCACCGCGGTATATCACGGTGTTCAGAGAAAACGCGGATTCCTTGTTCTTCCATCCATCGACGTAGAGAATCTACTGTAAAAACAGAGCGGTGTTTTCCCCCTGTGCATCCGACAGCAATCGTCAAATAACTTTTGCCTTCTCTCCTGTAGCGGGAAAATAACGGTTTTAACAATGTTTTGAAATTCTCAAAGAACGGCTCAAAATCTCCATCTTCGCGGATATAAGCTCCTACATCTTCTTCCAGCCCTGTTTTTGATCTAAGCTCCGGGTCCCAATACGGATTTCTTAAGAACCGAACGTCCATAACAATATCAGCCTCTCGCGGAACTCCGTTACGAAAACCAAAAGAAACCAGAGAAATAATTAGATTCTCTTCGGGCTTTAGGGAAAAGATGCCCTCTAACATATGCCTTAGATCGTGTATGGATTTATCCGAGGTATCAATTACGATATCCGCATTATTTTTGAGTGGAATCAACATACTGCGTTCCTTCTCAATGCCGTAAGAAACTGTACGTTCAGCGGCCATTGGATGACGGCGGCGTGTTTCTGTAAAACGCTTGTAAAGCACTGAATCATCACATGTAACAAAGACAAGAGTACCGCCAATTTCCTTAACAACATCCAGTACGCATTGTGGACTGAAACCCCGTGTACGTGTGTCAACGCCGATCGCTATATTGTTTTTTCCTTCTAATTCCTGAGATTGGGTACATAATTCAGGAATTAATGAAAGAGGAAAGTTATCAAAAACTTCAAAGCTTCGATCCTCTAATGTTTTAAGTACAGTAGAAATCCCGGCACCGGACATCCCTGTAACAATAATTGGTTTGCGTGCGTTGCCCTCATTTACCTCCTGATTTACTTCGCCGCCCTTATTATCCTGTACCATAAGTGTACGTATCCTTGCCTTTCACTTGTACTTATACCGATTATCATTCAAAGAATAAATACGGATTGGTATTTTATTATTTCGTATCTAAACCGAATCCGGTTTCTCCATATCCAATATAGCCTCACTATTTAAAATAACAACAAAGCGTGCTCCAGAAACATTACCTTGTTCATCTTTTTTATTCTCCGCATAAATTACACCATTATGCGCCGTGACAATTTGCTCACAAATTGATAGTCCTAACCCTGAATGCTGACCATATTTCTCGTGTTCCGGCCTCTCGGAATAAAACCGTTTAAAAACATTCTTAAGTTGCTTACGAGGAATCCCCAGCCCCTCATCCTCTATAATGACTGTAGCTCGTTTATTCTTCAATGTAACTATAATACGTACAGTTGATCCTTTAGGAGAAAAAGATAATGCATTTGCTACAATATTTTGAAAAACCTGTATCAACCGCCCTTCACTGCCACGTACAAATATTTCTGTACGTTCCGGCAACGCCAGTGTAATGCGTACGTCATTATACACAGCATGATCTTGGGATTCCTCCCCGACATCTTTGCGCGCTAACGGATCTTTATATGAATCCAGTAAACTACGCAAAAGCACATTCAAATCAATGGCTTCGAATTGCTCACGCGACAGCTCCGCATCCAATCTGGAAGCGTGTGAAATATCGGTAATCAAGCGATCCATCCTATCAATATCGTCTTTTATGATAGCTAATAACTTGTTCAGATCTTTTTTGTTTTTCACAATCAATGCCGTTTCCACAGCACTTTTAAGAGAGGTCAGCGGATTTTTGATTTCATGA